>JAGGXD010000208.1 GCA_021163295.1 Bacteroidales bacterium | reverse complement strand
TTTTAAAAAGAAAAGCTAAACCTGAATGGGGAAAAACAAAAATTAAAAACTTCTCAACTATTGATTATTCCTACGTCAGAAGAAAAATTCATAAAATTTATGAATTTTTCAGGTTAGTATTAAATTATAATTTAATATCAATACTTTATTCTATAATTCGGTTTACAGTAGTATGCTTTCACTTTGTACAATACAATAATCGCGCCAACCTAATGGCTAAATATACTTTTTCCACTAAATGTATTTAGACTGATATTTAATTAATGCTTGTCCATGAAGCAGGTATAAATTGAATATTTCCATATTCTTACATTATTGACAAACACTAATTAGTCAATAAATTTTAAGTCCGTCTTCAAATGGATGGGGTAAATAATTTAACTCCTTTTTTGCTTTGTCAAGCACAAATCCTGTTGACCGGGGACGTTGCGCAATTTCATTTAATTCAGCAGATGATATTGGTGTGATTAGCGATGTGTCTAATTTATAATAACCAGCCACTTTGTAAGCAATATCTACAATACTCATCATTTCCGGTCCGGAGATATGAAAGATCCCTGTTTTTTCCCTGACCCCCATTTCTATACAGGCATTAGCCAGGTCATCTACCAGGGTTGGTGCGCGAAACTGGTCATTTACCACCTGAATTGGTTTTCCTGCTTCAAGTGAATTCTTAACCCATAAAACAATATTTGATCTGGTTGTCCTGTTAACCCCGTATACCAGGATAGTACGCACTATAGTCCATTTGTCTGCCCTATCTTTAATGATTTTCTCACCTTCCCATTTCGAAAGGCCATAATAGCTAAGCGGATTAGGAATATCGTTTTCTGTATATGGACCGCCGGTACCATCAAAAACAAAATCGGAAGAAAGATGAATTAATTGGGCTTTCACATCATTGGAACATTTAACCAGGTTTTTCAATGCTTCAACATTTATTTTCCAACATTCCGCTTTTTGCTCTTCACACTTATCAACCTGTGTCATTGCAGCAGTATTAATAATTATATCAGGGTTGTGTATCCGGATTATATATCCTGTTTCAACATGGTTGGTCAAATCCAGAAGTTCAAAATCATAACCTTTTACATCTACTATCTTATCCACATTCAGGGAGGTTGCAATTGCACCAACTGTTTTTAAACCTGTTAATATTTCAATAACTTTTTGTCCGAGAAGTCCATTGCTTCCGGTTACCAGTATTTTTTTCATTTTTATTGAAACAAAATTCTATTTCAGCCATCTGTAATCTCACTTCCCTTTCTCAATAAGGGACTTAAGACTTTCAATCTGCTCCTGTTTACCAAGCACGAAAAGTTGATCTCCCCGGGATAATCGTATTTCCGGTGAGGGATTAATAATAAAGCTTTTATCCGCTCTTTTCAATCCTATGATATTAGCTCCTGAAACATTGCGAATATCCAGATCTTTTATTGACTTATTTGCAAAACAGGCAGCAATATCTTCGCATGAGATTTCCTCAAGACTCACTTCTTTATGGCTCTGAAGCATCAGGTACTCAATAAACTCGACCAGATCGGGCTCAGCAACCAGTTTCGCCATCCGTTGCCCCCCGATTTTATCAGGCATAATAACATTTGAAGCACCGGCTCTCTTAAGTTTTCCTACAGAATTATCATCTGATGCTCGACTAATAATTACCAAATCCGAATTTAATTGCCTGGCAGTAAGCACTATATACAAGTTTTCTGCATCATTAGGCAAAGTGGCTATCAGTGCTCTTGCACTTCCAAGTTTTGCGGCTTCGAGAATTTCATCATTTGCAGCATCGCCTTCAATATAAAGCAACGATTCATCCTCGCGAATTTTTTCAACTAAAGATTCGTTTTTTTCAATAATAACAAAATCCTCTTTATGATCACGAAGATTAGCAGCAGCCTGTTTCCCATTTCTTCCGTAACCGCAAATGATTACATGGTTCTTTAATTTCCTGATTCGTTTTTTCACTTTGTTATCTTTATAATAGTTCCTGAAAATTCCATCAACAATATAGCGTGTAAAAGTAGTAACAGCATATGCGAAAATACCAAAACTAAAAATTATCAAAAAGGCAGTAAAAACTCTTCCTACATCTGAAAGAGGATGGACCTCCTGAAATCCAACTGTTGCCACAGTTATAATGGTCATAAAGAAGGACTCAATAAATGAGAACTCTTCAATTATCATAAACCCTATAATGCCAATACAAACAATACTGACTAATAGTACAAAAGCGTAAACAGCCGGTTTGAATTCACTCTTCATTTGAATTTTGAAGTATTAACTGATTTCCAATTTGACAACTTAAACATTTTTTCTGATTACAATATACATTTTTAAGCTGTAATAATGCTTGTGAATCAAATGCATTTTCTGCTTTTATTCCCAGCTCCCTCCATTTTTTCATAATAGAATTATCCTCGGGAGGTAAACTTTCAAGAATATCAATTGCACGTTCAATCAGATCAGCGATCCCTTTTGATTTACCATAAAGGAACAAGAAAGTGACCACCGTATTGATTAAAATATTATTAATGCCGGTTTCGCCGATCCGTTTTTCTCTTTTTGTTGATTTCTTACCAAAACGGTAATGTTCATCCCAGTATCCTGATGCTGTGATCCTGAAAAAGTCTTTAATTATACCCGGTTTTTTTGTCTGAATAATTTTTGAAAACAGATGAGATGAATGGTAAATAAGCATTGAAAACTGTGCAATCCGGATTGTAGGAAAATTTGAGGGTCTCAGTCGCATAAATTTCCAAAGATGTTCTCCGATAGGTTTTAGAGAAAATTTTTTCCGGAGAAATTCATACTCCTTTTTTAACTCACTTTGATAATCATCAACAGGAAAAGCCGTTTGTAAAAATCCTGCCTGTCCGAAAAGCATTGCCTCAATTTGCAGCAGGTTATCTTTATGTTTCCCAAGATATTTCAGGGGCAATGACCTGGCAAGGAGCCTGAATGGTTCACCATTCTTTTTAAAACCGAAGCTTCCTGCCAGTGCCTGGTAAAATGACTCTTCCCAGCTTTGGTTATTTTGCAATAATATTTGCCGTATATCACTGATTTTGTTTTCAATTCTCTCAACCGACAATTTATACAACCATTGTTTAATAAAAAATGGATCTACCTTGAATATTTGATTTTTGCATGGTATCCATTGACGGTTTAGCAATAAGATTTCATAGTTTTCATAGAGTTTATCCCTAAACGTCAATTCCATTGCCGGGATAGGATCCCCGCTACTTCTGGTAACAACCCGGTCATCCTTGAACACAACATGCAAGATTACATTATCGTATGCTTTATCTTTATTATGCCCATGTTTTTGCCAGTCAGATGAAAAGATGTGTATCTCAACATTTCCCACCCACAATATTCCATCAATTTTCACTTTAGCATTAAAAAAATCGGGGCCGGCATCCGAATTATGCTGACCTGGATGAACTATTTCAATCTCCTCACCTGATGTTGTATGAAGATCATTTTTATTACACAGTTCATACATCCAGACAAAATGAAGAAATTCTTCTTTCATTAAAGCAGACGATTTTGGAACAATAGAGTTGACATCTCCAATGCAATTGTTTTTGCTTTTTCACCGGCGATTTGTGCAAATTTACCGGAGTTGTCAGCAAATATTATCCCACGGGAAGAGTTAACTATTAGTCCGCATTTATTATTAATTCCATATTCAGCCACATCTTCCAAACTTCCACCCTGAGATCCTATACCGGGAACCAGAAGAAAATGTTCAGGAATTATCTTGCGTATATCTCTTAACATTTCTGCTTTTGTAGCACCAACCACATACATCATATTATTTTCCGTTCCCCATCCAGAAGATCTCTGTAATACTTTTTCAAATAACCGGGTTTTATCCTCACGATCTACCGAAAATTGAAAATCATTTGCTCCGCTATTTGATGTAAGAGCAAGGAGGATCACCCATTTATCCGGATATTCCAGAAATGGTGACACAGAGTCCTCGCCCATATAAGGCGCCACTGTAATAGCATCAAAATCAAGATGTTCGAAAAATGTTTTAGCATACATTTTTGAGGTATTGCCAATATCACCACGCTTAGCATCAGCAATCAGGAATATTTCAGGGTATTGAGACCTGATATATTCAACTGTGTTTTCAAGGGATACCCACCCATCAGCACCACGCGATTCATAAAAAGCGATATTTGGTTTATAAGCCACAACATATTTATTTGTAGCATCAATAATTTCTTTGTTAAACCTGAAAACAGGATCTTTCTCCCTATGGAGCGCTACGGGGATCTTCTCAATATCAGAATCCAGTCCCACGCACAGAAATGATTTCTTCTTTTTTATATTATTGAAAAGTGTGTTGGAGTCCATTATTATTTAATATAGTTTTAGTCCAGTCCGCTTTCTTTGAGACGTTCGGCATTTTCAGCCACCTGGAGTTTGGTAATTATTCCCTCAATATCACCATTCAGAATTGCTTCAAGATTATACATTGTCAGGTGGATACGGTGGTCGGTCATCCTTCCCTGAGGATAATTATAGGTTCGTATTTTTGCTGACCTGTCACCGGAGGAGACCATTGTTTTCCTTTTTGAAGAAATATCATCAAGATATTTCTGATACTCAAGATTATATAATCTGGTACGCAATTCAGACATTGCCTGATCAAGATTCTTAAGTTGTGATTTCTGGTCTTGGCAGGTAACAACAATACCGGTAGGAATATGTGTAAGTCTGATTGCCGAGTAGGTTGTATTAACCGATTGTCCTCCCGGTCCTGATGAGCAATATGTATCTTTCCTGATATCATCAGGTTTTATCTCAACATCAAACTCTTCCGCCTCAGGAAGGACTGCCACTGTAGCTGCAGATGTATGAACTCTTCCCTGTGTTTCAGTTTGAGGAACTCTTTGAACGCGATGTACACCAGATTCATATTTCAAGATTCCATAAACCCCTTCCCCTGAAACAGAAAAGACAATTTCTTTAAACCCGCCGGCAGTACCTTCTGAAATCCTTCCAATCTCAATTTTCCATCTTTTTGTTTCACAAAATTTGGTATACATCCTGTACAAATCGCCTGCAAAGATACTGGCCTCATCACCTCCTGTACCGGCTCTTATTTCAACAACAGCATTCTTATCATCCTCAGGATCCCCGGGAATAAGCAACAATTTGATATTTTCTTCCATCTCCGGAAGTTTCTCATTCAGTTCCTCAAGTTCCAGTTTTGCCATCTCCCGCATTTCAACGTCCTTTTCCTTTTCAAGCATTTCGCGGGATGATTTTATATTACTAAGAACATTCTTATATTTTTTATAGGCATCTATGATCGGTTCCAGATTCTTATACTCCTTATTCAATTGAATATACCTCTTCATATCCGTGATTATTTCCGGCTCAGCAATTAATTTCTGAACTTCTTCAAACCTCTCCTTTACACCTTCGAGTTTCTCCAGTATAAGATTACTTTCCTTGCTCATATATAATAATTTATAAGAATAATTTCAGAGACATATCAATAATTAAATGTTCCCATTTCCCCTGATATTGTAAGCTTTTTTGCTTCATAATCCTTACAATATCCAATAATACGGGCATCAATATTAAATTTTTTTGAAATAGAAATAATATTTTGCGCAATATTCCGATCAACATAAATTTCAAACCGGTGTCCCATATTGAACACTTTGTACATTTCTTTCCATGGTGTTCCGGATTGTTCGCGGATAATTCTGAAAATTGACGGAACAGGGAACATTTGGTCTTTAACGATATGGATATTAGAAACAAAATTAAGCACTTTTGTTTGAGCACCTCCACTGCAATGGATCATCCCGTGTATTTCTTTCCTGTATTTCCTCAACACATTAATAATTACAGGAGCATATGTTCGCGTAGGTGAAAGAACAAGTTTACCCGCATCTGCTTCAAGCTCCCCAATTTTATCAGTAAGCCGGAAATCACCGGAATATATCAATTCACCAGGAACATGAGGATCAAAGCTTTCCGGATATTTTAGTGCAATATAATTACTGAATACATCATGTCTTGCCGATGTAAGTCCATTACTTCCAATACCGCTGTTATACTCATCTTCATACGATGCTTTTCCGCTTGAAGAGAGCCCTACGATAACATCTCCCGGCTTGATATTATTGATAACAACATCCGATCTCTTCATCCTGGTAGTTACGGTTGAATCAACAACGATTGTCCGTACAATATCTCCAATATCAGCAGTTTCTCCACCGGAGGAAAAAATTGACACCCCCATTTCTCTTAACTCATTAAGCACCTTTTCAGTTCCACTAATAATTGCAGAAATAACCTCTCCGGGTATAAGGTTTTTATTTCTTCCCAGGGTTGATGAAAGGACAATATTTCCTGTAGCACCCACACAAAGCAGGTCATCCAGGTTCATTACAACAGCATCCTGGGCAATACCTTTCCAAACAGATAAATCCCCGGTTTCTTTCCAGTAAATATAGGCAAGTGAAGATTTTGTCCCTGCTCCATCGGCATGCATTATATTGCAATATGCCGGGTTTCTACCCAGAATGTCAGGGATCACTTTACAAAAAGCATTAGGATATAATCCTTTATCCAAACCTTTAAGAGCCACATGAACATCATTTTTTGATGCCGATACACCTCTGCGATCATATCTTGACTCATTTACTGCCATTTACTAATTATTATATTTTTAAGCCATGCAAAGGTAATAATTCTGGTTCATCTATTCCATTTCATATTCGGTACTCAGTACCTGGAATTCTGTACGCCGGTTTATCTGGTGAGCTATTTCTTTTTGTTGGTCGGTTTTTAAACCATTAATATAAGATTCATCAAGGATATCTTTCTCCTTAAGAAAAGCATATTCTTTATTTAATTTTTCATCAACCACTTTTGGACGAGACTCACCATATCCTTTTGCCGAGAGCCTATTTGCCATAATCCCTTTTTTAATTAGATAATCTACTACTGATTGAGCTCTCTTCTGTGAAAGATCCAGGTTAAACTCTTCCGTATCCCGTGAGTCAGTATGAGACATTAATTCAATTGTTACATTTGGATTATCCTGGAGTGTTTCCACTAGTTTATCTAATGAAACCATAGATTCAGGTCGAAGGTCCCATTTTGCAAAATCATAAAAGATATTAGGAAGTTCAATTGGGTTATCAATAGAAGACAAAAGTATAGTTGCCTGAAAATCTTTGCTTTCGTTTTGTCCCTTAGTGGTTTCTCTTCCCTTATTATTTAAATACCCTTTTTTTGAACCAATAAAAATATAATCTGTATTTGGCTTCAACATAAATTTAAAAGAACCATCATCACCTGTTTCTGCTTCAATATTCATCCCATCACTTCCAATAAGATTTACTATCGCTGCATTAAGAGGTTCTTCTGTTTCCTCATTTTTAACAACACCGATTAGATTATATTTAAGAGGTGGCAGAATAAAAGAATAAATCTCATCATTTCCTCGTCCCCTCCGTGTAGAGCTGAAAAATCCTTTTTCTGAATCTCTTTCTACAACTATTCCAAAATCATCCGCAGATGAATTTATTGGATATTTCATGTTTTCCACTTTCCAGTCCCCATCAATTGTTTGCGTAGCCCGGAATATATCCAAACCACCCATTCCCGGATGATGATCTGATGCAAAGTAAAGTGTTCCATCCGGATGGGAAAAAGGGAACATTTCATCTCCTTCAGTATTAATATCCTCTCCCAGATTTTCAGGATCACTCCAATCTGTCCCTTCAGCAGTCCTTGATATCATCCATAAATCATTAGCTCCAAATCCGCCAGGCATATTCGACGCAAAGTACATTGTCATTCCATCATCGCTTATGGCAGGATGGGCAACAACCAGGCTGTCATCAGCAATTTTAAGAAGCTCAGGGCTACTCCATGATGAACCGGTTCGGACAGTTTTGAAAATCGCGCACCCTAATTTTTTTCTTTTACTCACATTACAACGGGTAAAATACATAATATTAAAATCGCTTGTAAATGCAGGAGTCCCCTCCTCAAATTCAGTATTTAGTTCTTCAATAGGGACAGGAGTACTCCATTTCCCTTTCCGGTCCATTTTAGTTTCATACAAATCAGTAAAATTCTGACCGGTACCTCCGTGCACATTATTACCTGAAGACTCGTCGCGTGCCGAAGTGAAAATTATGCTACGATAATCATCTCTGGCAAAAGCGGGGCTAAAATCACTATTTCTTGAGTTGATATATTTCATAGCCTCAACTTTATATCCTGTAGGATTTTCTATCCATTGAAGTGCCAACTCGCATGACATAAGTCCGTCACTTGCACGGTAATCACCAGGGACAAGTTGTTTATAATGTTCATACTCATTTCTCGCATCTTCATAGGCCCCCTCCATCTTTAGCATTTCAGCATAACGAAGAATTGCAATGGGATTATGATATTCTTTTGCAACAGCTTTTTTGTACCAGTTTTTTGCATTCCGTGATTCATTCATCTCATAATAACATTCACCAATTTGAAATGCAATACGAGTTTTCTCAGTACGATCATGTATGCGGGAATATGCATCTTTATACAAGTCAACCGCATCAAAAAACTCACCGGCATTAAACGCTTCATCAGCTTTCTCAACTTTCCGTTTTTGACTATAAAGATCAGGCAAGGCCATTTGACAGGCAATAAAAAGCAAAAGGATATACTTCCATCTCCCCATTATAAAATCTTTTTAATTGATGCGTTAAAAGTAAAGATTTTTTCAGTCATTTGAAAAACGATCTTAAAACAAGAAAATTGTTGTGTTAACGGAAGAATAAAAGTTCCCTGTACTTTGGAAAGGGCCATATCTCATCGTCTACTGTAAATTCAAGCTTATCAATATGGTATCTAATAACATCAAAAAATGGTATTATATTTTTGTGATATAAAAAAGCTTTTTCAGAAGTATTATCAATTTTGTTTGCTATTTTTCTTTCCTCAATCATTTCATGAACATTCTGCTTAATAGAAGAAATATGATGAGACACCTCTTTAATCAGTTCTTTCCTGGCACCGGCTAATTCTTCAAATTCTTTTTCTTCGAATATTCCATACAGGCCTTTTACATTAATAATAAGTGTATTTAAATACTTAACCGCTGTAGGAATGATATGATTTATAGCCATATCTCCAAGAACACGTGCTTCAATCTGTATCTTCTTTATATATTTCTCATATTCAACTTCAACTCTTCCTTGTAATTCCCTCTCATTAAAAATACCATTTCTTACTAATAAGTCTTTGTTTTCCGGCTTAAGATAATTTGATAAAGATTCCGGTACGGAAGAAATATTTGTTAATCCCCTTTTTTTAGCTTCCTTATGCCATTTCTCACTATAACCGTCCCCTTCAAATCGTATTTTTCTTGTTTCTACAATATATTTCTTCAAAACCTGAAAAATTGCTTCATCTTTTGTTATCCCGTCTCCAATAAGTTTATCCACATAACATTTGAATTTTTTTAGTTGATCTGCAACTGCAATATTAAGGATTATCATAGATGCAGCACAATTTGCAGAAGAACCAACTGCCCGAAATTCAAATCTGTTTCCTGTAAAAGCAAAAGGAGAAGTCCTGTTCCGGTCTGTATTATCAAGAAGTATTTCAGGTATTTTACCAATTCCCAACTTAAGTTCTGTTTTTTCATCCGGGGTCATTTTCCTTTCACTCACTTTTTCTACAATTTCATCAAGTGTTTCACATATTTTCTTTCCCAGAAAAACAGAGATAATAGACGGAGGAGCCTCACTAGCTCCTAATCGGTAAGCATTACCTGCAGTAAGTATACTTGCCCTGATCAGGTCCTGGTTCTCGTGTACTGCTTTAAGCACTGAAACGAGAAACGACAGGAACAACATATTGCTCTTCGGGTTTTTCCCCGGAGAGAAAAGGTTGATACCTGTATTTGTGATTAGCGACCAGTTATTATGTTTGCCCGAACCATTAATTCCTGCAAAAGGCTTTTCGTGAAAAAGCACTCTTAAATTATGTCGTCTTCCAATTCTTTTCATTATATCCATAACTAATTGGTTATGGTCATTTGAAAGATTAACTTCTTCGAAAATCGGGGCACATTCATATTGGTTAGGAGCTACCTCATTATGACGGGTTTTTACCGGTATACCAAGTTTATAGGCTTCAATCTCAAAATCTTTCATGAATGCTTGAACTCTTTCCGGGATAGAGGAAAAATAATGATCATCCAATTGCTGGTCTTTTGATGATTTATGCCCCATCATTGTTCGTTCGGTTAGCATTAAATCAGGACGGGCCTGAAATAGAGCTTCGTCAATCAGGAAATATTCCTGCTCCCAGCCGAGATTTGCAGTAACTTTTGTAATATTTTTATCAAAATAATTACATATTTCAACTGCGGCTTTATCAATCGCATTAAGTGCTTTCAGAAGAGGGGTTTTGTAATCGAGGGCTTCACCGGTATAGGACACAAAAACTGTTGGAATACAAAGTGTATTACCCAGTATAAATGCAGGAGAAGAAACATCCCATGCAGTATAGCCCCTGGCTTCAAAAGTATTCCGGATCCCCCCACTTGGGAAACTGGAAGCATCCGGTTCCTGCTGTGCAAGTAATTCGCCTGAAAAATTCTCAACCAGTCCCCCATAATTACCAAACTCAATGAAAGCATCATGTTTTTCGGCAGTAGTATCTGTTAGAGGATGAAACCAGTGGGAATAATGAGTAACACCCATTTCTATCGCCCATGCCTTCATGCCAAGCGCAACTTGATCAGCCACCTTTCTATCTATCGGCTTACTTTCTTCTATCGAAGTTACTACACTTTGATATGCCTTATGCGACAGGTATCTCTCCATCTTTGGTTTATTGAATACCAGCTCTCCAAAATAATCAGAAATTTCATTTGAAGGATATTTAACTTCTTTTGGCTGACGGGAAATCATTTCCTGTAACGCCTGAAATCGTAGTTTTGCCATTTTCTATTCATTTATTAGGGGTTAGTGTGGCAAATATACTATATTTTATTAATCTACCCCCTATTTTTCGAGGGTGTTAATATATTATTAATATCTTTTTAACACACACCCCTAAAAAAACATTGTCGTCAACCTCAAACTTCAAACCTCAAACATCTTAAAACTGTATTACTTCATTTCAACGAAATATTTGTAGAACAATGGGATTGTTTCAATTCCTTTAAAGAAATTAAATAATGGATAGTTTTCGTTTGGTGAATGAATTGCATCTGAATCCAGACCAAATCCAAGGAGTATGGATTTCACTCCCAATACCTCTTCGAAATCGGCAACAATAGGGATACTTCCACCACTTCGTACAGGTATCGGTTTTTTACCAAAAGTATCTTCACAAGCCTTGCTGGCAGCCAGATAACCCGGGGTATTTATAGGTGCTACATATCCCTCTCCACCATGTAAGCTACGAACTTTAACCCTAACTCCCTCAGGAGCAATTGAAATAAAATGATCCTCGAACAGGTTGTCTATCTTCTTTGATTTCTGATCAGGCACCAGTCTCATAGATATTTTTGCTGATGCTTTTGATGGAAGAATGGTCTTGGCACCTTCTTCTGTATATCCCCCCCAAATGCCATTTACATCAAGGCAAGGTCTGATACCAAGTCTTTCGATTGTAGTATATCCTTTCTCACCGGCAACTTCGTCAACATTTATTGATTTCTTAAATTCATTAATATTGAATGGCCTCTTATTTAATTCATTCCGTTCTTCATCTGTTGCTGTTAAAACATCATCATAGAATCCTTTAATTAATATTTTCCCATCTTTGTCGGTAAGTGAGGCAATCATTTTACTCAGAATATTCACCGGATTAGCAACTGCTCCACCGTAAAGTCCGGAATGGAGATCCCTGTCAGGACCCGTCACTTCCACTTCCATATAGCTTAATCCTCTTAATCCTATAGTAATTGAAGGAATATCCTGTGCGATCATGGTAGTATCAGAAATGAGAATCACATCGCAGGCTAACATATCTTTATATTTTTTACAAAATATTTTCAGGTTAGCAGAACCCACTTCCTCTTCTCCTTCTATCATAAATTTGACATTACATGGCAATGTTTCTGTTCTTATCATAAATTCAAAAGCTTTCAGATGCATGAATAACTGACCTTTATCATCATCAGCACCCCTGGCATAGATTTTCCCATCACGTATTTCGGGCTCAAAAGGATCGGAATCCCATTTCTCAAGTGGTTCAGCAGGCTGAACATCATAATGACCATACACAAGAACTGTTGGTTTATCTTTCCCAATCATTTTTTCACCATAGATCACAGGATGACCATCGGTTTTATAAACTTCAGCCTTATCGGCACCTGTCTTAAGAAGCTGATCTGTTATATATTCCGTAGCTCTGAACATATCATTTTTATTCTCGGTTTTTGAACTTACAGATGGTATTCTTATAAGGTCAAACAGTTCTTCCAGGAATCTTTCCTTATTTTCTTCAATATAATTTTTTAAAGTTTCCATAATTCTTTATTTATGTTAGTATTAATTAACCTATTATTTGTTTTTTATCCAATAAGCTGGCAGCCTTTTCCAGTTTCCCGTACCATTTTTTTCCATATACTCTAACCAGGGCTTCCTTAAGAAATTTATAAACAGGCACATTCTTTCTTTTTCCAAGAATTCTTGCCGGTTGACAGATAGCCCATTTCTCATAATTAACAGCTTCAAATTCAGGATATTTTTTCCTTCTCACAGGGAATAAATGGCAGGACACGGGTTTCCTGAATTTAATTTTATTTTGCAACCATGCTTTTTCAATGCCACATCTGTAAACACCATCCTCCATATAGGTATATGCGCATTCTTTCCCATTTATCAATGGTGTTACCAAATCTCCATCATCATCCTTAATAAAGGCTCCCTGCGCTTCAATAGCAAGTATTCCTTCTTTCCTGAGAAATGGTTTTATTTTATGAAAGTTTTTTTCAATTTCTTCCCCTTCACCCTCTTCCAGTGGTGCACCTGAGTCACCATAGCGACAACAAGCTCCTTTACATTTTGTAATGTCGCAAACAAATTTTTGTTCCAGCAGGTCTAAACTGATTATTGTATGATCTATTTTTAACAAATCTCTGCTTCTTGAACAACTTATTTAACTAAAATTTTCCCATTCATTTCTTCAGGGATATCCAATCCCATCATTGTAAGGATTGTTGGAGCTACATCTGCCAATATTCCTTCGTCCACAGATTGATACCGGTCGCTTACAATAATACATGGAACGGGATTCAGAGAATGAGCAGTATTCGGTGATCCATCTGAATTAAGAGCATTATCAGCATTACCATGATCAGCAATTATCATTACATCATATCCGTTCGACCGGGCAGCATCAACAACTTCTCCAACACATTCGTCTACTGTTTCAACAGCTTTAGTAATCGCATCATAAACACCTGTATGTCCCACCATATCACCATTAGCAAAATTCAGACATACAAAATCAACTTCACCTATATTTAGCTCTGTCACAATTGCATCTTTTACTTTATAAGCATTCATCTCGGGTTGCAGATCATATGTAGCAACTTTAGGAGAAGGGATCAATATACGTTTCTCATTTTCGAATTCATCTTCCCTTCCTCCTGAAAAGAAAAATGTAACATGAGCATATTTTTCAGTTTCTGCAATCCGGATCTGTTTTTTGTTATTCCTTGCAATAATCTCACCAAGTGTATTTGTAATATCCGTTTTGTCAAAAACAACACTAACCCCTTTGAAACTTTCATCATATTGTGTAAGTGTATAGTATTTTAAATCAATTACCGACATCCCGTATTCCGGTATTTTCTCCTGTGTCAGGGCAATTGTCATTTGCCGGAGACGGTCGGTCCTGAAGTTAAAACATATCACTACATCACCTTCCCCGATCAGTGCAACAGGTTTTTCATTTTTATCAACACAAACAACCGGTTTTATAAATTCATCAGTAACCCCATTGTCGTATGAATCCTGAATAGCCTGGATAATGTTATGTGCTGGTTTCCCTTTCCCTTTTACCATTAAGTCATATCCTTCCCTGATCCTTTCCCAGCGTTTATCACGGTCCATTGAGTAATATCTTCCAACCAGACTGGCAATTTTCACAGGTGATCCTTCAAGATATTCAAGTAATTCATTGACAAAGCCTTTCCCGCTTTTTGGATCGGTATCCCTGCCATCAGTAAGTGCATGAATATAAACATCTTCAAGCTGAAATGATGTTGCCATATCGCATAACTTATACAAATGTTTTTGTGATGCATGAACACCTCCATGTCCGACTAGTCCGAGGAAATGTACTTTTTTCCTGTTTTCTTTTGCATAAGTAAAGGCTTCAGCCAGTCTGGGGTTCTGCATAATTGAATCATCCTGAACAGAATTATTTATGCGTACAAAATCCTGATAAATAATTCTGCCGGCACCAATATTCATATGTCCTACCTCAGAATTACCCATTTGTCCATCTGGCAGACCAACATTCTTTCCTGAAGTTTGCAACTGTGAATGTGGATATTTTTTATATAATTTATCCATATTAGGGGTTTCAGCATGGAAAATTACATCAGCTTTCGATTTATTACCTATTCCCCACCCATCTAATATCATTAAAAGTGTTTTCTTTTTTGCCATAATTCAATTCTGTTAATAATATAAATATTGACCATTTTACATATATACAACTTATCTCTTTCAACTATTGCAAATATTTTTCAAACAGAATACAAAAGTATCCATTTTCCTATATTTCGCAATATGAAACCCGGAATTAATATAAAGAAGAAAAATGAATTAAAATCTATTTAATGTATTACTGAAAGCTGTTTTATACCAACAGTTTTATTGCCTTTCATTATCCGGATAAAATACATTCCGTTTTGGTAATTCTCCGTATCAAGAATGTTAAATTGCACACCATTTCTTAAAACCTTACTTTCTATCAGGGCACCAAGGTTATTAAAGATTCCTAAAGAATAATTTTCCTGCAATGGCTTGGAAAATAATAAATAAGTTTTTCCGGAACTGGGATTGGGATATAGTTTAAGAGATAATTCCATATTCTCATTATCCATCGGATATATCCCGGTTTGAACTGAAGTAGTATCATCAGTAGTTGCCTGAAGTATCTCTTTAGTTGCTTTATCCTGAACAAACACCACAACCTTAACCTTCTCATTATTATATATGTTACTCATTTCCCAGGACTCTGATATGTTCTCTGTTTCACCGGACGTCCAGGCATGTGAGAAGTTCGTCCCCCCTGCATCGGGTAGCAATTTCTTAAGAACACTTTCATACACTACTTCACTGCCTGCCAAAGTAATCTGTTTTTCAATTACAGCAATTTGAACTGTAACATCTTTTGCAGGAATTGAATTAATGGCTGAAATACCGGTACTGATATTTATTGTATTACCTGTTATTTCAGTTTCAAGTGTGATATTGAAATCAGGATCAACAAGTGATCGCAGATTCAGACTGTCTTCTGTAAAGATAGAGTTTGTATAGTCATATGGATTTGTTATGTTACCATCAATAATTGTATAGGGCACACCCGGTATTCCATAATATAAAGTCCTGGCACTGGGATCTGACTGGTTATCAAGGTTCATCGGATCATCACTCTGAGGATAACTTGTGTGGTATTGAATATCAACTGCATCAAGCGGGTTAGTATTAAGAATCGGGTTAAATATTCCATTGGCAATATCCGATGCATTATCCGCAGCATTGGTAAAATGCTCCAGCAGGACAATTCGTGATCTTTCACCAATCCAGATATCGTCAAACGCAAATCCATCAAAATCATTTAAAGCTGCTCCGTCAGCGCCAAAAGCTATTCTGAATCTGACATTATCTTCCCCTACAAGTTCATCAAGAGAATGCCTTGCTTCGACCCATGCTGTATCCGATTCACCTGACCAGCCCTGCGCTTGTCCACCGGGTGCCCCATTAATAGCAAATGAATTATACCATTTAATACCATCATTCAATGTGCCTACATTTATCCATGTAGCCCCCTCATCAACTGATGATTGCAGAACAACTCCGTTACGGCCCTCTTCGGGCGCAGACCAGATATTCATTTTGATCATCGGTTTTTTGAGTTCACTGAAGTCAAAACATGGACTGGATATCCATGACTGTTCAATCTTATCCTTATTAATATCTGTATACCATGACCTTACACCAGAGGCAGAAGTATTGATAATATCCCCTGAAGGAATACCTAACTCCCAACTTCCGGCATTTGATAATAAATTTGATTCTTCGACCCAGCCAAAAGCACCGGTTTCGAAATCCTGGTTATACGAATTGTCCTGGATTTCCTGGAAATGTATATATGGCCGGATATCAACTGTTTGCTTCATAGTATCGACACAACCAAATCCGGTTTCAACGATTAATGAAACATCATAACCTCCAGTACTACTATACAAATGTGAGGGTTCATATTGAGTTGTATCCGTTGAAACATTACCATCACCATAATCCCATTGGAATGAGATAATTTTTCCTTCATCTGTATTAGCAAGGAAAGTGATCGGATCATCGCCATAACACTCATTTTGCCATGAGAAATCTGCAAGTGATTTATCACCGAGAGTG
>JAGGXD010000102.1 GCA_021163295.1 Bacteroidales bacterium | reverse complement strand
GTAACATTCTTTCGATGATAAAACCAACAAACAAAATTAATGTCATTACCCTTGGCTGTTCCAAAAACATTGTTGATTCAGAAGTGCTTATAAAACAACTGGATGCAGGTAATTTAATAATTGAACACGATTCCGAAACGACTGATGCTCAGACGGTAATAATTAATACTTGTGGATTTATTAACGATGCGAAAGAGGAATCAATAGAAACAATTCTGCGGTACGCCCGTGCCAGGAAAAAAGGCGAAATTCAAAACCTATATGTTATTGGCTGTTTATCAGAGAGATATAAAGAGGACTTGAGAAACGAAATTCCAGAGGTTGATAGGTTTTTTGGTGTTAACAATCTGGAACAAATAGTAAAATCGCTTGGAGTTGAATACCGGAGAGAACTTTTAGGAGAAAGGAATCTGGTTACACCCGGTCATTATGCCTACCTTAAAATAGCAGAGGGCTGTGACCGGAAATGTGCTTTTTGTGCCATTCCTTTAATCAGGGGTAAGCATAGATCACGTACAATTGAGTCGCTTGTAAATGAAGCTGTTTACCTTGCGGGAAAGGGAGTTAAGGAATTGATCCTCATATCGCAGGATCTCTCATATTATGGATTGGATATTTATCATAAACAACGACTCAAAGATCTGATTGATAGGCTTTCTGAAATTACCGGTATTGAGTGGATAAGGTTACATTATCTTTTTCCTGCAAATTTTCCGGCAGATATTTTACCTGCAGTTCAAAATAAAGAAAACATTTGCAGCTATCTTGATATTCCATTCCAGCATATTGCTGATCCTGTACTAAAAGCAATGCGACGGGGTATTACAGGCAAAGAAACCTATAAACTGATAAACAGGATAAGGAAGGAAGTTCCGGGAATCGCTTTGCGAACAACCCTGCTAACCGGATATCCGGGTGAGAGTAAGAAGGATTTTGCAGAATTGAAGAAATTTGTTTCTAATGTCAGGTTTGACAGGCTGGGTATCTTTACTTATTCACATGAAGAAGATACGTACAGCTTCAATAACTATAAAGATGATATACCTAAAGAGGTTAAAATGCAAAGGGCAGAGGAGATTATGACTATCCAGGAAGGTATATCGAACAAACTGAATAAGGAAAAAACCGGAAATGAATATAAAGTGATAATTGACAGGCAGGAGGGAGATTATTTCGTAGGGCGGACTGAATTCGATTCACCTGAGGTTGATCAGGAAGTTTTGATAAAACCCGTGAAAGGATTGATAACAGGGGAATTCCGTAATATATTGATAACCGGTTATGATAATTTTGACCTGTATGGAAGATGTTGAGCCAGTGCTGACCGACCGCAGGAAGCGTCAGTATAAGTTGAGTTGTTGATTATTTTTTCTTCTTCCTGGCATTGATTGTTATTTCTTCTTTTTTCTTACTGAAGCCGACAGCAATAGTATCACCTTCTTCAAGAGAAGATTTTATAATAACTTCTGCCATAGGATCTTCAAGATACTTCTGAATAGCCCGCTTTAGCGGTCTGGCACCAAACTGGACATCATATCCTTTTTCTGAAATAAAGTCTTTTGCAGCATCAGACATAGATATTTTATATCCCAGTACATTAACTCTGTCATATAACCCTTTAAGCTCAATATCAATGATTTCATGTATGTTTTCACGTGTAAGTGAATTGAAAATAACCACATCATCAACACGGTTAAGAAATTCAGGTGCAAATGTTTTTTGCAGTGCTTTCTGAATAACACTTTTGTTATATTGATTGGTACCTGAGCGCTTTGCCTGTGTTTCGAAACCTACACCATGTCCAAAATCTTTCAGTTGGCGTGTTCCGATATTGGAGGTCATAATAATAATGGTGTTTTTAAAATCAACTCTTCTTCCAAGACTGTCAGTAAGCTGTCCTTCATCCATAACCTGAAGCAGGATATGGAAAATATCACTATGTGCTTTTTCAATTTCATCAAGAAGTACAACAGAGTATGGTTTGCGCCGGACTTTCTCAGTAAGCTGACCTCCTTCTTCGTAGCCTATATACCCGGGAGGAGCACCGACAAGTCGTGATACAGAAAACTTTTCCATATACTCGCTCATATCAACGCGAATCAGGTTATCCATTGTATCAAACAGATATTCTGCCAGTATTTTTGCCAGCTGGGTTTTCCCAACTCCGGTAGGACCCAGAAAAATGAATGAACCAATGGGCTTATTAGGATCTTTTAATCCTGCGCGGTTTCGTTGTATTGACTTGACAATTTTTGCAATTGCATCATCCTGCCCAATAACTTTATTGCTAATTTCATCATGCATCTTAATTAAACGTGCTCCCTCAGCTTGCGCAATACGCTGCACCGGTACACCTGTCATCATTGCAATTACCTCAGCAACTTTTTCATCATCAACAGTTTCCCTGTTTTGGCTGAGTTCCTTTTCCCATTTGCTCTTTTCTTCCTCAAGGGCTTCAATCATGTTCTTTTCCCTGTCACGAAAACTTGCAGCTTTTTCAAAATTCTGATTTTTTACAGCTTTTATTTTTTCTTTCTTAGTAATTTCCAGTTGATTTTCAATATCAAGCATGCGCTGTGGAACAACAATATTTGATATATGAACACGTGAACCGGCTTCATCCATAGCATCAATTGCCTTATCAGGCAAATGCCTGTCGGATATATATCTTGCAGTAAGCTTTACACATGCTTCAATTGCCTTTTTCGTATAAATTACATTATGGTGTTCTTCATACCTGTCTTTAATATTATTAAGAATATCCAGTGTTTCGTCAATGTTTGTAGGGTTAACCATAACCTTTTGGAATCTTCGTTCAAGAGCACCATCCTTTTCAATATGCTGACGGTATTCATCCAGAGTCGTTGATCCGATGCATTGAATCTCACCACGTGCCAGTGATGGTTTAAGCATATTTGCAGCATCAAGAGAACCGGTAGCACCACCGGCTCCGACAATTGTATGAATTTCGTCGATAAACAGTATTATATCAGGAGTTTTAGCCAATTCATTTAGTATGGCTTTCATTCTTTCCTCAAATTGTCCCCGGTATTTTGTGCCTGCCACAATTGAAGCCAGGTCGAGGGTTACAACACGTTTTCCGAAAAGCACTCTTGATACTTTTCTCTGTATAATACGCATAGCAAGTCCTTCAGCAATAGCAGATTTTCCTACACCCGGTTCACCAATCAGGATAGGATTATTTTTCTTTCTGCGGCTGAGTATCTGAGCCAGGCGTTCAATTTCTCTTTCTCTGCCAATAATGGGATCCAGACGATTCTCCTCAGCCGCTTTAGTCAGATCAGTCCCGAAATTATCAAGTACAGGTGTATCAGAAGAAGTTTTTGAACCAGTTTGCTGTGAACTTCCTTTACTGCTTCCGAAACCACGATTTTCTTCTTCCTCTTCCTCACTTGGAAAATCTGCCGTTGCCCGTGGACTAGTTCCTTCAAGTTCGGTTTTAACAGTCTGATAATCTATATCAAGCTCATTAAGTGACCGGGTTACAATCGAATCCTCATCTTTTAGTATAGCCAATAACAAATGACCGGTATCAATAGTTGTCTGTTTAAGGGATTTTGCTTCAAGATATACAAGTTTTAATACCCTTTCAGCTTGTTTAAGAAGTGGAATATTGTCAGTTTCAACAATATTGTCTTCCATATTATTTCTAATACTGCCTTCAATAGTCTTTTTAAGGTCAACCAAATCAGTTCCCAGTGTAAGCAGGACATCAACAGCCAATCCCTCTCCATCACGCAAAATGCCCAGGAATAAATGCTCTGTGCCAATCTGATCATTACCCAGCCTTACTGCCTCTTCCTTACTGTAACTTAATACATCTTTTATTCGTTGTGAAAAATTTGCATCCATCATTGGTTCCTTTTTAAGAAGTGCCTAAAGTTACAACTTCTTCTCAACTTCAGGCACTTTATCCCTTCAATTCAAATGCCAATAAAAATTACATGCCAGTTTGACTTGTTTTTTCATTTTCTCCTCATCACCTCTTCTCTTCATCTTCCTTCTTTACTTTTTAATTTTTAATTTTTAATTTTTAATTTATTCTATTCCTCTTCTCCTTTTCTCCTTTTCTTACTAACTCCCCTTACTCAACTTTTATCATGCAAAATTAACAATCAATTATGAACATACAAATGTTGAAAATTAGGCATTATAAATGGTTAAGATTAAAGAATAAATCACTATTTTCGCAGGTTAATGAACAATAAATAAAAATATTAAATTTTTCTTTAAAAAGATTTTAATAAATGCCAGAAAGAGAGAGAATTGTAAAGATAAATATTGAGGAGGAAATGAAATCGGCATATATCGATTATTCGATGTCGGTTATTGTTTCCAGAGCATTACCGGATGTAAGGGATGGATTGAAACCTGTACACAGGCGTGTATTATTTGGTATGTCTGAGATTGGACTTAATTCAAACAAACCTTATAAGAAATCTGCAAGGATTGTAGGGGAGGTTTTGGGTAAATATCATCCACATGGCGACTCGTCTGTTTATGAAGCGATGGTAAGAATGGCACAACCGTGGTCATTACGTTATCCTCTGGTAATGGGTCAGGGTAATTTTGGTTCTGTTGACGGAGATAGTCCTGCTGCAATGCGTTATACTGAAGCCCGGCTTCAAAGAATTGCTGAAGAAACTCTTAGAGATATTGAGAAAAGCACCATCGATTACCAATTGAATTTTGATGATACACTTGAAGAACCCACAGTACTGCCTACTAGGATACCTAACCTGTTAATTAATGGTGCATCAGGTATTGCTGTTGGAATGGCTACAAATATTCCACCTCACAACCTTACTGAAGTTATTGATGCAACAATTGCATATATTGATAATAATGAAATTGAGGTTGATGAGTTGATGGAGTATATTAAAGGACCTGATTTTCCAACCGGCGGCATTATCTATGGGGTGCAGGGTATAAAAGAAGCATATTTGACAGGGAAGGGAAGACTGGTGGTAAGGGCCAGGACTGAAATTGAAACTACTCCTTCAGGAAGAGAACGTATAGTGGTATCAGAGATACCATACATGGTGAATAAAGCAGATATGATCAAAAAGACGGCTGACCTGATCAATGAAAAAAAGATTGAAGGCATATCTTATATCAACGATGAGTCGGACCGCGAGGGGATGCGGATAGTTATTATCCTTAAAAGAGATGCAACATCAAATGTCGTACTAAATAAACTATTCAAATACACCCAGTTACAGAATTCATTTAGCGTAAATAGTATTGCTCTTGTAAATGGTCGGCCAAGATCATTGACATTAAAACAGATGATATCTTATTTTGTTAAACACCGGCACCAGGTTGTTATAAGGCGTACTAAATATGAACTTGACCAGGCAAAAAAAAGAGCTCATATCCTTGAGGGATTACTGGTTGCACTTGATAATCTTGATGATGTAATCAAGCTGATAAGGAATTCAAAAACTCCGGATGAGGCAAAAACAGGTCTTATAAAGAATTTTGAGCTGACAGAAATTCAGGCTAAAGCAATACTGGATATGAGGCTGCACCGCCTTACCGGTCTTGAAAGGGATAAGATAAGAGAAGAATACAAAAGCCTGATGAACTTGATTGAGCATCTGAATGATATATTATCAAATGAAAGTCTTCAGATGAAAATTGTCAGGGATGAACTTGTTGAGGTAAAAGAGAAATTCGGTGATGAACGCAGAACTGAGATTGTGCCTAATATTGAGGAGTTTGATCCGGAAGATTTTTATGCTGATGAAGATATGGTTATTACCATTTCCCGACTAGGCTATATCAAACGTACACCACTGGCTGAGTTCAGAAGGCAGGGGAGAGGAGGTATTGGTTCAAAGGGTGGAACAACACGTGATGAGGATTTCCTTGAACATTTATATATTGCCTCTATGCATAATACTATGCTGTTTTTTACAAAAAACGGTAAATGTTATTGGTTGAAGGTATACCAGATCCCGGAAGGGTCAAGAATTGCGAAAGGCCGGGCAATACAGAATATCTTAAACATTGAACCAAATGACTTTGTTCGGGCCTATGTAAATGTGCAAAAGCTTGATAACGAAGAATATATCAATAATAATTTTATTATCCTGGGTACAAAAAGGGGCATAATAAAGAAAACAACACTCGAAGCATATTCCCGTCCGCGACAAAATGGTATAAATGCAATTAATATCAGGGAAGGAGATGAGTTACTTGAAGCTAAATTAACCAATGGGAATCATGAAATTATGATGGCAGTCAGATCGGGCAGAGCTATCCGTTTCCATGAAAGTAAAGTACGTCCTATGGGCAGGACAGCTTCAGGAGTAAGAGGTATTACGCTTGGCTCAGGCAACGATGAAGTGATTGGGATGGTCGCCGTTGAGGAAGAAAAGGAAGATATCCTTGTGGTTTCTGAAAAAGGTTACGGAAAACGCTCAAGTATAGGTGATTACAGAATTACTAATCGTGGAGGGAAAGGTGTTAAAACTCTTAATATCACTGAGAAAACAGGTAAATTAATCGCCATGAAAGGGGTACTTGATACTGATGACCTGATGATAATAAATCGCTCGGGACTTACAATCAGGGTTGGTGTTTCGGAGTTAAGAGTTATGGGTCGTACTACACAGGGTGTAAGAATAATACACCTCAAAGAGGATGATTCAATTGCTGCCGTGGCCTATGTCGAAGTAAACGGTGAGGATGAACCGGAAAATGATTCAGAACATACTGAAAATGAGGAGAAATAGAAAAAAATATTCCCAGGTTTATAAATTGGCAAGATACTTGAATGTAATTTAGTAAATGTGGCAATCAGAAGATGAAACAGATTTTACTAATATTGCTGCTTGTTTTCCTTATATTATTGGGTGGATGCTCAACAAAACGGTATGTAAGGCAAGCTGATCATCTTATTGATGACGGTAAACTTGAAGATGCCAGGGAGATAATTCAGTTAGCAACTGATTCTACTGTCAATAATCCATGGGCGAAAACATATCTTGTTTATGGTAAACTGGCACAGACAGCAGCAACATCTAAGAAGAAGAAAGATCAGGATTTATTTGAAAACCCACTACAACTTGCATATAAAAACTATATGAAAGCTCTGGATATGGATGAAACGGGAAAGCTTGATAATTCAATGAGTCTGTTGTTGCCTAAATTGTCGAATGACTTTGTTGACAAAGGAGTGAAAAACTTTCAAGAACAGAAATACAGGGAGGCAATGATCAGTTTTGAGTATGTAAGCAAAATTGCAAAAAATGTTATTATTAAAGTTCCTGTTGATACCGGCATAATATACAATGCAGGCCTGGCAGCATATAATGCAAAAATATATGAAAATGCAGTAAAGCACTTTACTACATGTAAGGAAATGAATTATGGCGGGGTCAATCTGTATCTTTTACTGAAGAATACTTATGCTTCGATGAATGATTCAGCCAATGTATTGCAGATTCTGAAGGAGGCGTTTGATAAATTTCCTGAAGAGGAGGAAGTATTGATTCAGTTGGTTAACTACTATATCTTTGCAGGAATGAATAATGAAGCTCTTGATTTTTTAAAGATTGCTAAAGAGAAGAACCCGAATAATGGCAGCTATTTTTTTGCTGAAGGTTTAATTTACGACAGGATAGGAAAAATTGATAGTGCAAGGAGTGCTTATCAGAGATCAATTGATCTTGACCCGGGGTTATTTACTTCTCAATATAACCTGGGAGCACTGATTTTTAACCAGGGAGTAAAAATGGTTGAAGAAGCCAATAAAATACCTGATAATGAGAAGTATACAATTGCAAGAGAAGCTGCTGATCTAAAATTTGCTAAGGCTTTACCATATCTTGAGAAAGCACATGAACTAAATAAAGATGACATTGATACCATGGAAACGCTAAAATTAATATATTACAGGCTAAAAATGATGGATAAACATAGCCGGATTGATAAAAAATTACAAAATTTGAAACGAGGAAATTAGTGATTAATAAAAAAAAGTAATAAAATTGTAAAATCTTAATACCTTAGAACTTAAAACTAATAAAATGAAACGAATAATTTTTACTATTTTAATGAGTGTAATCCTGGTTATTGGCGTAACAGCTCAGAAGAAGTATGTCAAACAGGCTGAAATCCACATCGATAAGAAAGAACTAAAAGAAGCCAAAACGAAACTTGATATGGCTTTTCAGGATGAAAAAAGTAAAGACTGGGCAAAAACATATTATGTATTTGGAAGACTGGCTCAGGAAGCAGGGAGTTCAGATAATGAAGAGTTTAATAAGTTATTTGATAATCCTTTCAAAATTGCTTATAAAAATTATCTGAAAGCCATTGAACTGGATGATAATATGAAGAATGCAGTTAATATGCAACTACCGTTATTATCAAATGCTGTAATAAATAAAGGCATCGGGGGATTCCAGACAAAGGATTATGCCGTTGCATTGGAGGCATTTGAATTTGCTATAAAAATAGGGGAGAACGAGATTTTTGGCGGTGCAGCTGATACAAGCATAATCTATAATGCCGGTTTAGCTGCTTATAACGGTGAGGTCTATGACAAAGCCATTAAGCATTTCGTATCATGTAAGGAATTAGGTTATGGCGGAGCGGATTTGTATCTTCTTCTCAAGAACTGTTATCTGGAAAATGTTGATTCAACCAATGCTGCTAAAATTCTTCAGGACGCATTTGAAGCATTTCCGGGAAATGAATCTGTTTTAGTTCACCTGGTAAATTATTATCTATTATCAGGAAAAAATGAGCAGGCACTTGAATATATAGCAATTGCCAAGGAAAAAGATCCGGAAAATGCAACATACTATCATGCCGAGGGTGTTTTGTACGATAAAGCAGAAAAACCGGAGAAAGCAATGAAGGCGTACCTGAAAGCTGCAGAGCTAGATCCGACATATTTCAATACACAATACAATATCGGGGCTCTGTTGTTTAATAAAGGTGTTACGATGGTTGAAAAAGCCAATACGATAATGGATAATGAGGAGTATGAGAAAGCAAAAGCGGCTGCAGAAGCACAGTTTGCCAAAGCTTTACCTTACATGGAAAAAGCGCATGAGCTGATGCCTGATGATATAGCAACAATGGAAACATTAAAAATTTTGTACTATCGTATGCAAATGATGGAGAAGCATGCTGTAATAGTGAAGAAGCTAAGTGAAGCAAAAGGAGCAGAATAATTTTTGATAGATAGAAAAAGGGGAGTATTGAATATATGTTCCCCTTTATTTTAACACTTGCTATTTAACATAATATTAATTATAGGGTTTTTGCAGGGAATCTTGTCCAGCCTCAGTGAGACAAATTCTTTAGGAGCTATTGCGAACTAAAGAATAAATGTCGAATTAGTCCCGACAACAAAGTTCGTCGGGATCTATTAAACCTGCAACACAGCAGTCCTATATCGGCCCTTTCACACATTCTGGCCCAAATGTCCACAGGAAATTTGGCCTATGTTAAAAAGATTCCCGGTTGGATTTATATCAGTTTTTTTTTATCCGGCTCTATCGGCTAAAATAATTTCAGACTCAATGAGACAAATTCTTTAGGAGCTTTTTGCGAACTAAAGAATAATCGTTAATCGGTGTTCGATATTCATTATTTTTTACATTATCAGGCATTGAAATGCCTGCCTATATTTTGATTTTAATCGAAAGTTATATTACTTTCATTCGAAAGTTTATTAAATTTGTTTTTTAAAAGAATATAATTGTAAATCGTATATGATCTTCAATATTCAGCGATTTTCTACTCATGATGGCGATGGTATCCGGACCGTTATTTTTTATAAGGGATGCCCGCTTCGTTGCTTGTGGTGCAGTAATCCGGAAAGTCAGTCTTTTGATTACAGTGTTATGTACGATAAAAGCAGGTGCAAAAACTTTGGAGATTGTATTAAAGCAGATAATAAAACTATTACCCGAATAAAAAATAATGGAATTCAGATTAATCGCGAACTTATAAAAAAACCGGAAAAATTAAAAAACGTTTGCGCCTCGAAAGCATTAACCATATCCGGGGAATCAAAAAGCGTTGATGAACTTTTAGCTGAAATAGAGAAAGACACTCCATTTTACCAGAACGGCGGCGGAGTAACGCTTTCAGGTGGAGAACCCCTCTCCCACGGTGAAGAACTTATTACCTTGCTACAGAAACTCAAAGAGAGAAATATCAACGTAAATATTGAAACTTCACTTTATGTGAACTGGAGAAATGTGGATAAATGTATTGGTTTGGTAAATACTTTCCTGGTCGATCTGAAACATACTGATAAGGATAAGTTCAAATCCTTTACACAGGGAGACGCTGGGCTGGTAATGGACAATCTAATTAAACTCACTGATTCTGAAACACATGTAATCGTTCGCATTCCGGTGATTCCCGGTTTTAATTTTTCTGAAAATGAAATGAAACAGATTATTGAATTTGTTACTTCATTAAAAAATGTCAACGAGATTCATTTTCTCCCTTATCATACATACGGAGTTGAAAAATATAAAATGTTGGGTTTAAACTACACTTTTGGTAATAAAAAGCAAATTCAGGATTCAGAGTTATTACCATTTATTCAGTATGCACAATCGAAAGGATTAAAAACTAAAATCGGGGGTTGAGAAACGGATGGAAAAAGAAATGACAACTATAACGGAAAGAATATCAGACCTGCGTGAAAAAGTTTTGAGCACAAAACCATCGGTTTGCACCGAAAGAGCAAAGTTCTATACTCAGATTTATCAGGAGAATGAAGATAAACCGGTAATTATAAAACGGGCACTGGCACTTGAAAAAACCCTTAAAGAAATGACCATTTATATTGAAAATGGTGGACTTATTGTGGGAAACCAGTCGTCACAACATAGAGCAGCTCCCATTTTTCCTGAATATGCGGTTGACTGGCTGCCAAGGGAAATGGATGAACTGGATAAACGCCCCGGAGATGCTTTTTTAATAACAGAAGAACATAAAAAGGAGGTGCTTGAAATTGCAAAATGGTGGAAAGGCAAAGTACTTTGGGATCGTGGCAGGGCATTAATGTCGGAGGAATTACGAGATCTGCAGGATTCAGACATTATTAAAGCTACTGGCAACCTCACCTCGGGAGATGCTCATATTGCAGTTGATTTTAATAAAATGTTATCGTTAGGATTAAGTGGATATCTTCAGGAAATTAAGCATTATCACCAACGGGTAAAAAGATTCGAACAGGAAGGAGTGAAAAAAGACCATTTTTATACGGCGCTCACTATTTCCATTAAAGCATTCCGGACATTTATCCGAAGATACAGAAAACTAGCCCTTTCTATAAGTGAAAATGAGGTGAACAAGAAAAGGAAAAAGGAACTACTATTAATCGCTGATAATTGTGAAATAATTGCAGAAAAACCTCCACAAAATTTCTACCAGGCTTTGCAACTCGTTTATTTTGTGCAGCTTGTTCTTCAAATCGAAAGTAATGGTCATTCTGTTTCCCTGGGAAGAATGGATCAGTACCTTTTCCCTTTTTATCAGAATGATAAGATCAAAGGAAATGTTTCGGAAAATTTTGCGTCAGAGCTTTTAGAAAACATGTGGATCAAATTAATTTCAATTAACAAAATTCGTCCGTGGTCACACACACGTTTCTCTGCCGGCGGACCGCTATACCAGAACGTTACTATAGGCGGACAAACAACTGACGGACTGGATGCAGTAAATGATTTGAGTTTTCTCATTCTCGATTCGGTTGGAAAAATGAAACTCACCCAACCCAATCTTTCAGTAAGGTTCCATAAAAACATAAACAATAACTTTTTGCTGGAGTGCATACGGGTCATTGAGAAAGGATTTGGTATGCCCTCATTTAACAATGATGAGATCGTTATTCCGGGACTAATAAAAATTGGCGTTGAACCGGAAGATGCATACAACTACTCTGCAATCGGATGTATAGAAATTGCCGTACCGGGAAAATGGGGTTATCGTTGTACCGGAATGAGTTTTCTGAACATTATGCGGGTTTTACTGGCTTCATTATACAACGGACTTGATAAGCAGTCGGGCAAAGTATTTAAAAAAGGCATTGGGAATTTTTCGGAATTTAATTCTTTTAGTGACCTTTTTAAGGCATGGCAACATCAGATAAAATATTATACCCGGAAAACAGTTGAGATTGACACTGCTGTTGATACTGCCCTCGAAGAAAATGTTCCTGACATCCTGTGTTCTGCATTTGTTGATAGTTGTATTAGTCGTGGTAAAACCATTAAGGAAGGTGGTTCGAAATACGATTATATTTCCGGTCTGCAGGTTGGAATTGCGAATTTAGGGAATTCACTGGCAGCTATTAAAAAACTGGTTTTCGAAGAGAAAAAATTGACTAAAAAACAACTTTTAACTGCCCTTGAAAATAATTTTGAAGGGAAAGAGGGTGAAAAAATAAGGCAATTATTATTAAATTTTGCACCTAAATACGGGAATGATGATGATTATGTGGATATCCTTTTGAAAGATGCCTACATGGAATTTATCAACGAACTTGAAAATTATCATACAACAAGATACAACCGTGGCCCAATCGGATGTAAATATTTTGCAGGAACATCCAGTATTTCGGCAAATGTTCCCAGCGGAGCAGTTGTTCCGGCAACACCCGACGGTAGAAAAGCATATACTCCGGTTGCCGAGGGAAGTTCTCCATCTTCGGGAACAGATATACTGGGACCGACTGCAGTGTTCAAGTCTGTTTCGAAGTTGCCAACTGAAAAAATTATGGGCGGTGTACTCCTGAATCAGAAACTATCCCCTGCAACTATTCAAAAAGATTCCGACAAACAAAAATTGATTTCGATAATACGCACCTTTTTTGAAGATTTGAAAGGATGGCATGTCCAATATAATATTGTTTCAAAGGAAACACTGCTTGCTGCTAAAAAGAATCCCGAAAAATACAGGGATCTGATAGTCAGGGTTGCCGGGTATTCCGCATTTTTCACAACTTTATCACCTGATACCCAGGATGATATTATTGCAAGAACCGAACATTCACTAAATTACTAAATTGATGAATAAAATACTTTGCGGTGTAGATATAGGCGGTACAAAATGTTCCATCGCCCTGGTTAATGAAAAAGGAAAGATCCTGGATAAAATTCATACTTGTGCGCATATTGGGAAAAAGGAACAAGAGCTGATTAAGGTAGTAGTGGAGAATATCAAAAGGATAATTAGAAAAAATGATCTGCAGGAATCTGACCTTCCGGGGATCGGAATGGGTTTTGCAGGACATATCCGCTTTCCTGATGGGGTAATTATTACCACTTCAAATTTGAAAGGATTTAAAAATTATCCGCTTCGTGAAGCTGTCCAATCCCATTTTGAAATACCTGTGATTTTAGACAATGATGCCAACGCACAGGCTTTAGGTGAATATAAATTTGGTGCCGGGCAAGGATATAATGATATGATCTTTCTGACTATAAGTACAGGAATTGGCGCCGGTATTATTATCAACAAAAAGCTTTATCGCGGTATGACAGGGACTGCAGGAGAATTTGGTCATATGATTGTAGAGCCGGACAGTGAACTAACCTGCACCTGTGGTAACCATGGCTGTTTGATGGCATGTGCATGTGGTATGGCCCTCCCCTACCTTTTTGAAAAAAAATTAAAGGAGGGAAAAAAAAGCAAGCTTAATCTGCCGCCAAATTTTAATATGTCGGAAATAAATGGACAACTTTTGAAAAAAGGACTCGAAATGGATGATCCGGTTTCCAAAGAAATAATATTGGACAGTGGCTATTATATAGGATTAGGGATTTATAATATTTTTCAGGCTTTAAATCCGCCGCTTATTGTTTTGGGCGGCGGATTGACAAACTGGGGAGATATATATTTGAAAAAAATAAAATCGACTTTTTACGAGTTAGCCCGCGATATGATTTTCGATCCCATTGAAATAACTATTTCAAAAATTATTGGCGATGCCGGAGTTATCGGTGCCGCTGCTCTTACACTAGAATAGATTATGCTAAACAAAAGACAAACAATAATCCTGGAAATTCTGGGTAAAAACAACAAGACTGCTGTAAGTGAGCTTTCAGAAAAATTGAATGTTTCGTCGGTAACCATCAGGCAGGATTTAAATTTTTTGGAAGCCGAGGGTCTTCTAAAACGCGTTCATGGCGGTGCGGTATTAAAAGATGCTGATGATCTGGTTAACAGGTTGGGAGTTAATTATGAAAAAAAACTCAGGATTGCCAGAAAGGTTTCTTCTTTTGTAAATGAAGGAGAAACAATTCTGATTGAATCAGGCTCAGTAAATGTACTCCTGGCACGTGAACTTCTTAAAAATAAGAAAGTTACCATAATAACCACAAATGTGTACATTGCCCGGCAATTCCGAAAAAACGAACAAGCCAATATTGTAATTCTTGGAGGTATCTACCAGCATGAAAGTGAAACCCTGGTGGGAAAGATTACCAAAACCTGTATAGATCAGATAAACATAAACAAAGCTTTTATTGGAATTGATGGATACACTACCGATAATGGATTTATGCTGCGTGATCTTTTCAGAGCTGAAATTTCAACCTATATCATTCAAAAAGCACAGGATGTATTTATTGTTTCCGATTCTACTAAATTCGGAAAAGAAGAACTTACCAACATCTGCTATCCTACAGATATACAGCACATTGCTACAAACGATGATTTAAGTATTCAGTTTCAGAATGAATTCAGGAAAACAGGGATTGATTTGATCTTAACTTGAAGAATATATTATATCGGCATGGCTTAGAGAAACAAATGTTCAATTAATATCTTTGTTCCTATTCCAATAAGAACAATACCACCAAAAACACTAACTGATTTGCCAATCTTATTTCCTATCATTTTGCCAAGCTGAACTCCTATAAATGAGAAAAGTAATGTAGTTACTCCTATTGCTATGATAGGGATCAATATTGATTCCTTCAAAATGGCAAGGCTTATGCCAATCGCAAATGCATCAATGCTTGTAGCTATAGATTGTGTAATAATTATACTTAATTTGAGTTCCCGGGGTTCTGTTGCCTCATTATGTCTGATACCGTCGTAGATCATTTTCACACCAATTATTAACAGTAATATGAATGCAACCCAGTGATCTGTTTCCTGAATAAGGTTTTCAACAGATTGACCTGCCAGCCAACCTAAAAATGGTAACAGGGCCTGAAATAAAGCAAAGGATAAGGCTATTTGGAAAGACTTTGAAATACTTACTTTGTATTGAGTCACACCGTTTGCAACTGCTACGGCGAAGGAATCCATTGACAGACTTATACTTATTAACAGAACTGATAAAATACCCATAAAAAGAAATTGTATAAATAAGTCAAAAATAAGAAAATGCCACTAAATCACCCTGGTAAAATTTGGAGTGGATTAATCTTTCAATTTTTTAATTACCCATTGTGCATTGCTGCGAAAATGAGAACTGCTATCTTCCAGTAGTTCTTTCATCCCGGGAATGACCTTCTCCGGTTGCATTCGGCAAAGTCCATAAGTCACCAAGCACATCTGTAAATCGAAAAAAAATCACTGTACACATTTGAATCATAAGAGCTCTTCTTTTAGTAATAACATTTCCAAACTCATGGATATTCCCCGGCAAGCTTTACTGATAATTATATCCCACTCAATAAATATATTTTTTGCCTGATTTCTTCAGGAAAATCATTTAATTCATCAATCATTTTATATGCATTCTATGGGTCTTTTCTATTAATCTAACTATGCCAGGCTCAACGTCCAGTGATTTAGCATGTTTGGACCAGGTTGAGACAGCTTCCTTAACCTGTTCTACTAAAACTTCTGCTTTTTTGATCCCTTGATTTTTGGCAAATAATAGCAGATCGTCATGTGTAAAATCATACCGTTTATTATTAATAGTCATCTGGTGTAAGCTGGTCCAGTCCCCGTCCGGATTAAAAGACCAGCAAACATCATAGGCAGGTGAAAGTCGCCACTCCTCCCCCTGCTTAAGAATAAATGATATATTTTTGGTATGATCATCCTGATTCCGGGCAATTATATTAAAAACGATCCTTTTATATAGCTGCTCAAAGTCATAATAAGGAAGACCCATATCTCTCATTTCAGCGAAAGTATTTTCATAAGAATATGCTCCCGGCATTTGATAATCGTAATGTGCAATTGCACACAGGGTTTGTAAATGGATCTTTTTATTATCGTTTGTTCTGTCAAATCTTTTGGTTATAAAATGAGATCGATTATTCTCATGTATTAAGTTACATGGCATCATATCAATTCCACAAGATTTGGCCATTTTATAATAAGCCATTTCAATTTTGCCGAATCCTTGCGGATCACCCAATCCTCCATTTTTTATACCATCGAATTTTATAATATAATATCCAAAGCCTTCAGGGGTATTAACTTGCCCGGATTTGATCTCTCCGGATTCAGGGTTGTAAGCAATTATGGCTTTTGGTCTTTGTCCGCCTGCTGATGTCCCAATCTTTATTAGCTCAGACAATACTAATTCTTCTTCTTTGTTTAAATTAAGATGTAATTTTTCTCTATTTTCCAGCACTTTATCAGCCAATTCAATCAATTTACTTAACTCAATTCGGGATGAAATGTTTTCATTAAGATTAACTGCCGGCTCAAACTCCAGGGCACCCATCCCCCGTTTCCCAATATAACTTAGTTTTTCAACCGGAGAAAAGGAATCCGGATCTCTGCCTTGATTTTCAAGCCATGTAGTAATCAATCTTGTACCATATGCATCGGGTAACGAATCTGACAATAGTCCCGGAAGACCGTTAAAAGTATTATAGTTTAGTTCAGGAAATTCAAATATTCTCTGTCCTCGTAGTATAAGCTCCAAAGGCATTGTAATTGGAGAAATATTTATGTTCTGCCTGATAAAATCTTCCCTGATTTCAAAAGTAGAATAACCTGCCTTTGAATTCCAGGAAACAACTCCAACATCGTGACCCCATATTTTTACCTTTACAAATATCATTTTAGCTTATTGTTTCTTTTTGAAGCTCTTTTTCTTTGTTTTCCTTCAAATATTGCCATTTCTATCGGACTTGGCTTTGGTTCAGGGATGAAGTTATTTAAAGATTCCAGCTTTCCTAAAACCCTTAGTGCCTGTATAACTGTTTTTATTGTCGAGGCAGTGCCATATTCTAATTTTTGCATTGTACTAATACTTATACCTGCTCTGGTTGCCAATTCACTTTGAGAGTAATTCTGTAACAATCTTTGCTTTCTGATCCTGTTACCAATTTCCTTAACAATTGCCTGATCTGACATTCGTTTCAAGTTCATAACGCTTATTTAAACATGTAATACATTCAAAATACATTAATAACACATAACATATTATGTTATGGCAAATATATTTAAAAAAAATAATAAATCAAAATATTTAATGCAAATAAAACACATACCATACTACTTATTATGTAATATATGTGTATTTATAACATAATATAATGAGTGTTATAATAAATTATCAGGTATTTTTTTCCTTATGATTATTTATAATCTCCCGTGAATAATCGGATTTATCGTGTCAGACAAGTGCATTTTTACAGTACTCAACACACTTCCTGACCTCTTTTATGGCATCGGAACCTTCAGGAATACGGTATTCAAGTTCAATGTCACAAAAGACATCCCATTTATTCTTCTTAATTAATTGCAGGATTTCAGCAATTTGAGCATCACCTTCCCCGAAAGGCACTGTTTTTCCATCAAATGTCCGGTCTTTTACATGAATACTTAGCAAACGACCCTGATTTCCCAGTTCATTTACCAGTGGTAATGGAGACTGACCTGTTCCTGCAGCATAATGCCCGATATCGAGGTTAGCCATTATACTTTTACCATAGGAGAAATACGGACCTTCTGAATAGGTAGTTGGTTTCAATTGTGTGTGGTTGTGAAAACCAATAGCTATTCCATGTTTATCAGCCAATGGTCCTAAATTTTTTGCTTTTGTTTCACTTAACTCAGTTGTAATACCTTTGGCTCCCATTGTTTTAGCAACATTAAACATATACTCAAGTTCCTCAGGAGATACTCTATCCATCCCAATACTACCAAATTTCACTATATGAATATCAACTCCGGCATTATTGTACATTTCACGAATTATTTTAAACTTATCCATTGATGTAATTGTTTTACGCCATGCGACAATTTCCTTCATATTATTTGGAGCCCCTGCTGATTTTTCAATCGGACCAGACATTAACTCACATGAACTTAATCCGGATTGGACAAGATAATCCAGAGTATCTTC
>JAGGXD010000025.1 GCA_021163295.1 Bacteroidales bacterium | reverse complement strand
GTCCCTTTTGATAATGTAAGTGTATCTGAAAATCGAATTAAATTTAGGTTGACTTATAAGGGTAAATATATAGAAAGCCCTGAATACATTGTAAAAAATAATAATGTCTATTATGTTAGTGATTCGACTGGTTCAGATGATAATGATGGGAAAGGAACTATTTTAAGCCCTTGGGAAACAATCGGTCATGCTATTTCATCAGCCGTAGCCACTGCTCAAGTTCCAGCCTACATTAGAGTTCAGGAAGGAACATACAACGAAAATATTACAATGGAAAGATATGTTTATCTTTCTGGCGGTTATGATACAGACTGGTTCAGAGATATTGAAAATAATGAAACGATAATTCAGGGTACAGGTTCAACTCATGTTGTTGAAGGTGATAATGATTCAATACTTGACGGTTTTACAGTAACTGGCGGAGAAGCAACAAACGGTGGAGGTATTTTTATTTACTCTGAATCACCAACAATTTCTAACTGTATAATAAAGAATAACACTGCAGAATCAGGTGGAGGTATTTATCTACATAATAGTTCTTCAATAATTAAAAATTGTATCATCGACGACAATACATCTCGAGGAGTTTATTTTTATCCTAGTGGAGCAGGTATTTACGCTTTTAATTCATCAGGAGAGATAATCAATTGCAATATTATTAATAATACATGTGAAGGATATTTGGCTTATGGCGGTGGCATGTTTGTTGAGCGATCAGCTATTTTAATAGATCAATGTGTTTTTGATTCGAACTATTGTGATTCAACGGGATATTACGGTAGAGGAGGTGGAATTTATTTTGATCAATATTCCAGTCAATCTATAATAAGAAACTCTTTATTTAAATCTAATTCTGTAGATGCAATAAATGAAAATTGGGGCGGTGCTATATTTTCTTATAATTCTCATGTTAAAGTATTGGGATCAGTGTTTTATTTGAATGAGGCTGAAAGAGGAGGAGCAATTTTTTGTTGGCATATTACATTAACTAATTGTACCTTTTATAATAATATAACAACAGAATCATATTACAACGGCGCTGTTGAAGCTGCGTATGGAACACACTATATTACAAATTGTATTTTTAGGAATAATATCGGCAAAGATTATCAAGGAGATCATAATCAGCTATTATATTCATGTATAGACGATACTGGCGGTGGAACAGGTACAATTCATGATAATCCACAATTTAAAGACCCTTCAAATGGTGATTTTAGTTTGAAAATTATCTCACCTTGTATAGATGCTGGGTATGACAGTGCAACAAGTTTAGATTTATTATCAGAAGATATTGTTAGAAATCCTCGTGTATTTGAGTTTGACAGTTTAAATACTAATAGCGTGGATATGGGAGCATATGAATATAGATGGAATTTTACCCAAGCGTCTGAAAATGATGGTGAAATAACATTAGAATGGGAAAGCTTGGATAATGAATCATACTATATAGATTACACTGATCATGAATTAAGAGGAACAATCTCCCCTGTCCTTCATTATAAAATGAACGATGATGATAATGACTCTGTTGTAACAGAGAGTATTAATTCATACAATGGTCTGTTCATGGATAACGAAGGTGAAATCAACACTGAAGATTATTCAAATGAAGGAAAAATAAATACGACCTTAAGTTTCAATGGGAATAGGTATGTTGATTGTGGTAATAGAGGAAATATTACCTCAGATATATCAATCACTGCATGGGTTTATCTAACAGACTCAGTTGTAAACAGAAATATTGTAACTAAAGCATGGAATAATGCCTATCGTTTCAGAGTCTCTACCGACAGGAAACTATGGTTCTTAATAAATGATGGAACAAGTTACGAAGTCGAGATATCTGATAGCGCGATATCAACAGGTCAATGGGTTCATGTCGCGGTTACAGCCGATTTCACTTCACAAGAAGTAAAATTTTATATTAACGGTCAACTCAATAATACAGAATCAACCTCTAAAACAGAAATTGCCTCATCAAATGCTGGTTTGCTTATAGGAGCTTTCAGCAATACACCATCTGAACCATGGAAAGGATATTTAGATGATGTTCGGATTTATGATTTTGTATTAAATGCGGAAGATGTAGCGAATATATATAATCAAGGTGATGGTTCTGAAGAAACAAATCCTTTAACATGGACGAAAGTTCAGCAAGGAATTATCGGGCAAACAGACACAACTTCATGGACAGATGATGGTACTGAAACATCTCCTGCACCTGATGATGTGGGAGTAATAAATCGTTTTTATAAAGTTGTGTTTGAGAATTAGTTTTAGATATAGCGAAAATATCTCTATGCCAAAAAAGGTCTTTTTCTACTCAAAAAACGGTAATAATAATTGTCGCTAAAGGAAAAAATGATTGAGGCTGGTCAGTCGCAAAAAAATTGGTGTTTTTTGACGAAATTTGAGTTATTGATTGTTATGCGGAAAGAATGGTTTGGTATGTTTGATAGTTTGCGGAACGGTCTATAATAGAATCTGTTATATTGATTTCGTTGTAATGATTTCTTGATATTTTTAGTCCTGATTTAGCCCATAAAGTGGTTCGCTCAGACGTCGACCCGGGGAGCCACTTTGACATCCCAGAGCGTGCATAGCTCTGATTTTCATATATACTTAGCTCTATATCTGGTATTTGCCCGTATAGGGCTATTTTTATGCCTTCGCGACTTAGAAGTGCTTTATGTAAAAATAGCCGGATAAGTTCTTTTTTCTGGTACGGTTTTAAACTGTCAAATATTTCTTTGAATTTTTTAAATGCTGGGACAACTACATCTTGGTTTATCGATTCCAATTTTATTTCAGCAATCATGCTGTCGAGAGATTCAATACCATCCTCAATTTCTTTTCTTCGTTTCCCAAGCTGGTCAAGTTTATCTTTTATAAACAGAGCAGTATCTTGATTTGCCATATCTTTCCATTTGTTCATGATTCCGCTAGCAAACTTTTTTACTTCATCGAGTTCATGCTGTAACATTGATTTCTGATTTTGGAGTTCGGGAAGCTCTTTTTGTAGTTTTAGGTTGGCTGATTTTATAATCGATTCGGCTATTTCTTTGTTGGTTGCCATTTTTTTGAGCAGTTTGATGACTACCTTCTCTATTTCCTTAGCCGATACCTTAAAAGCGCATTTATTGTTTTTACATCGATAATAGTAGTATTTGATTCCACCACGGCCAGTACCGGATCGACCTTCCATTTCGGTTCCACAGCAATCACACCATAACAATCCGCTATTTAATATATATGTGTGTGTTATGGCTTTTGCGACGTTATGTTTTGAATTATAATTTTTTTTGAGTAGGTCCTGGACGTTGTAAAAGATTTCTTCTTCAATAATTGGTTCCCATACGGCATCAACCAGTTTGTAGCGCTCTCTCTCAGGTAGTTTATTTTGATCTTGCCCTTTTTTATTTTTATTAACTTCTTTTTTACCAATATACACATAATTGGTGAGCATATGTTTGACTGATGAATAAATGAATTCTTTTGGTGGCTTATATTTGCCGGCTCTGGTCGTGTATTCTTTGGTTCTGTATCCATGTTTATTAAGTTCTTTAGCTGTGGATATCACAGAACCTGTTTTAAGATATGATTTAAAAGCAAAGTTGACTAATGCTTTTTCGGCTTCATTAACGAAAATGTAACCTTTTTTATTCGGATCAAGATTATACCCGATGATAAATCCGCCATTCCATAACCCTCGTTTCGCTCGGGCGAGTGTAGCCTCTTTATTTCGTTCAGATGTTTGTTCACGCTCAAATTCCGCCAATGCCATCATTATTGTTATGAACAATTTTCCCTGCGATGTTGTTGTGTCATAATTTTGTTTAAGGCATACAAATTCGATATCATATTTATTAAGTATCTCGAAAAAGTTTAGGAAATCACGAACAGACCGGCTAATTCGATCAAGAGCTGTACATACAATCGTGTTGACTTTACCGCGTTTGATATCTTCAAACAATCTGGCAAATTCAATACTTCTAAATGAATCTTTTCCGGACACACCTTTTAATATATATCTGCCGCTT
>JAGGXD010000197.1 GCA_021163295.1 Bacteroidales bacterium | reverse complement strand
TTTATGGGCTCAACTGCAGGCGAAAATAATCTGACAGGAGATGCAAATGTATTTATTGGCGAAACTGCTGGTAATTTAAATTCCAGCGGGGAAGATAATGTCTTTATTGGTACAGGTGCAGGAGAATCCAACGATACTGGAAGTTATAATGTTTTTATGGGCTCCGGCAGCGGATCTTCCAATATCACCGGAAACTACAATGTTTTCCTGGGAGAGGGATCAGGATATACCAATTCTATAGCAAATTCTAACGTTTTTATTGGATTGGAAGCAGGATATTATACAACCACAGGAAGTTACAATGTCGCCCTTGGTACACTATCCGGAAACAGCAATACTACAGGAGAAGGAAATGTATATCTTGGGCAGGAAGCAGGACATGATAATTTAATTGGCAGCTATAATGTTGCTATAGGCTCGCTAAGCGGGTTTTCCAATACCGACAGCAATAATGTTTATATCGGGTTTGGAGCCGGGTATTACAATGTTTCCGGTAAAAATAACATTTTTATTGGTTATGAGGCAGGGCTGAATGAGACAGGATCGGATAAATTATATATTGATAATTCAGGTGCATTAGCCGATGATGCTTTAATTTATGGGGATTTTGACCTTGGCGAGCTGAGTTTTAATGCTGATGTGGATATTACCTGGGATCTGGATGTCGGCGGAGATATTTCCGGAACATCAGTAGTTGAAACTTCAGATGTAAGATGGAAAACAAACATTGTTGATTATGAAAATGCCCTGGATAAGATTATGCAGATAAGAGGGGTGAATTTTAATTGGAAAAAGAAGGGAACCGGACATTGGAGATTTCCTGATGGTAATCAGTTGGGAGTTATAGCTCAGGAAATAGAAAAAGTAATTCCCGAACTGGTTAAGACTAATGATGAAGGATATAAGCTGGTTAATTATACTAAACTATCGGTTGTTTTAATTGAAGCTGTGAAAGAACAACAAAATATGATTGAAAAGCTGCAGGAGGAAAACAGCCGTTTACAGAATATAGAACTACGTTTACAGAACCTGGAAGAAGAATTGAAAAAATAGATTTAAAGTCTAATCAGTCGGCAGTCCACAGTCCACAGTCGGCAAGAAAGAAAAGAACAATCAAACAATTATAATATAAAAATTATAAATCATGAAATCACTCAAAGTAAAACATTCAGTCAACAAAGTAGTAATAATGATGATATCATTTATCTATATAGCTATCTCTGCAGATATAAACGCTCAGAATGTAGCCATTACAGATGATGATGGTTACACGGTAAATGCAGCTGCAATGCTGGATGTGAAATCGGTAAATAAGGGATTATTGGTTCCCAGGGTAGCGCTAGTGAGTACTACTGATCCTGTAAGCGTAACAAAACCTGATGGGTTGTTGGTATGGAATACATCAACCTCCGGTACTTATGACGATCCAGGATTTTATTATTGGTCGGTTTTAAATTCAAACTGGGTTAAAGTAGGAAGCAGCGCCATTGATTTCCAGAACGGATTAACACAAGCAGGAAATTCCGTGAAATTAGGTGGTGCACTTACTGAATCATCTACAATTACCCAGGGGTCTTATTCATTAAATTTTAACCTTTCCGGTACAGGAGATTTCAATATTCAGGATGCAGGTACATCAGCTTTTTTTGTCAGGGATGATGGCAATGTGGGAATTGGTACAACAAACCCGGCGGGAAGATTACAGGTTATGGGAGAAACAACAGATGATGAAGAGCCGCTGTTTGAGGTAAAGAACAAAGACGGGCAGACTGTTTTTGCTGTTTACAACAATGGTGTTCGGGTATATGTTGATACAGCAAGTTCAAAAGGTCTTAAAGGAGGCTTTGCTGTTGGAGGATTCGGCGCATCAAAAGGAATAACTGGTGAATATCTGAGGATTACACCTGATACTTTCAGGATCTATGTTGATGATACAGGTGCCAAGGGTCTTAAGGGAGGATTTGCTGTTGGCGGTTTTAATCCTTCCAAAGGACTTACAAACGAATATCTCAGGATTACACCCGACAGTGTAAGGATTTATGTTGATAATGAACCCGGGTCAAAAGGTCTGAAAGGCGGGTTTGCCGTTGGTGGTTTTAATGCAAACAAAGGATATGAGGATGCAATAAGTTTTATGGATCTTACACCGGAGAATTACTTCATCGGGCATGAAAGTGGAATAAAAACAACTCCTGGAACCGGAGACATAGGAAAATATAATTCCTTTTTTGGATATCAAAGTGGAATGGAAAACACTGTTGGTTCGCATAATTTATTTATGGGATATCAAAGCGGATATTCAAATATTTATGGCACAAATAATGTGTTTTTAGGGATTAAAGCAGGATATGAAAATGAAGGAATTGAAGGCGATGCATACAAAGGATGTCATAATGTTTTTATTGGTTGGCTGAGCGGACAGCATAATACAGAAGGGCAGAGTAATGTGTTTCTCGGAAAGCAATGTGGCTGGAGAAATGATCTTGGCAGCTATAACGTTTTTATTGGGCAAAATACAGCTATTCATAATACAGATGGAAATTACAATACTTTTATCGGGGCAATGGCGGGTGAACAAATTTCGGTTGGGTCTAATAATGTATTTATTGGTTACAAAGCCGGAGGACAAATTACAGACGGATCTAATTTGCTTTTTATTGATAATTCAAATACTGACTTACCACTGATCGGAGGTGATTTTGCGGGAGATGAAGTAACTATTAACGGTAACCTTACTGTAACAGGTATTTTTAGCAATCCTTCCGATATCAAATTCAAAAGTAATATAGAGCCTTTATCACATGTATTGAATAAATTACAATTGATAAACGGTGTATATTTCGATTGGCGAAAGGATGAATACCCTGATATGGTTTTTAGCCAGGGTAGACAGATAGGTGTTATTGCACAGGATCTTGAAAAAGTTTATCCTGAATTAGTTAGCACTAATACAAAAGGATACAAATCAGTTGATTATATGAAATTAACCGCTATCCTGATTGAAGCGGTTAAGGAACAACAACAGGTAATTAATGAACTTGAAAATGAAAACGTACAATTTAAAAATGAAATACAAAAAATAAATGATCTGCAAAATCAGATCGACAGGTTAAGAAATTCATTGGAACTGGGTAAGCAATAGAAAAACAGACAATCAAAAATCATTCTGTTGGTGTCAATTGAAAAAATCAATATCATGAATATAAAGCGAGTCTTCATAATTTCTATTTTTCTAATATTATCAGGTTTAGTTTTTGCTCAGAAAGGAGTTATTAATAGTGGTGCAAAAATAATTATAACCGGTAATGCTATCCTTGATATTGAAGGAGGATCTGAAGCCGGTTATACTAATAAAACCAGCGGATCTGACCATGGAAGAATTGATCTGGATGGTAAAATTATTCTGGAAGGGGACTGGACCAATAATGCCACAGGAGGAAATGTGTTAATTGATTTAGACGGAGATGGAGAAGTGATTTTTTCCGGTTCTTTAACACAAAATATAGGAGGATCAGGAGTCACCGATTTTGAGAAATTAAGATTAAATAATTCCGGTGGTCTGATTCTTGATGAAGACATATATATTAACGGATATCTTACTCTTGAAACAGGAAAGATAACCCTTGGGAATTATAATCTGACATTGGGCACTTCCTCGGATATTTTACAATATTCTGATTCGAAATTCATTATTGCTTCAGGAACAGGAGAGCTCCGGAAAGAATTTTCTGCTCCGGGAAGTTTCCTTTTTCCCATAGGTGATAATTCCGGTACAGTTGAATATTCACCTGCGAAACTTAGTTTTAATAGTGGTACATTCGGAGGATCAGCATATGCAGGTGTCTCTCTTACCGATTCAAAACACGCGAATAATGGGAGTTTAACAGATTATTTATCAAGATA
>JAGGXD010000051.1 GCA_021163295.1 Bacteroidales bacterium | reverse complement strand
TGATAATATTTTCTTTTTAGGATTTCCTAAAAGTTATATTCCTATAATAAAAAAAATAAAAACAACTTGTGTTCCTGTTTCAAACTTCATGGATTATTGGTATGGTAAAGGCGGTATGACTCCGTTAGTAAATACACAAGGAAAAGGGATGCAAGTATTAACAGGAAAAGAAATAGGGAAATATTATTTTAACAAACCAAAAGAAAAATGGTTTTTGGAAATTAAAAAACTATCAGATATAGATAAACATAGAGCAAAAGTAAATAAAGTTGTTGTTCAAGATATTGTCGCTCATATACTAAATCCTAAACCACATATTAAATTGACTGCAAGCATTGATAGAGATGAACAATTTTGTTTAAACACAGTAATGTGTTTTTCAGAAAATTCCAATGGTTTTAAGAATGAATTCTTATTATCTATCATAAATTCTAAATTTATTTCTTTTTATTATTACTACTTTATATTCAATCAAGCTATTAGAACTATGCATTTTATGCCTGGATATGCAGATTTACTACCAATTCCTAATAATGCTATTAAATCTCAAGATCCCTTTATCGAAAGAACTAATAAAATGTTGGAATTAAACGAGCGTCTTCAAGAAAAAAGTAATAAGTTTTTAAACCGTACAACAGATAATTTTGAAATAGAAATGATCAGTAAAAAATTAGATGCCTTTTATGAATACGATTTTAGAACTTTTGTTGACTAACTTAAAAAGCAAAAAAATAAACTATTGTTAGGAAAACAAGACGAGTGGGAAGAATATTTTACCACCTACAAAAATGAAATTGACCAATTACAAGACGAAATAAATACAACCGACAAAGAAATAGACCAAATGGTTTATGAATTGTATGGTTTAACAGAGGATGAGATAAAAATTGTGGAAGAAAGTGTAAATTAGTTCTAAAAAAAAATGACCAACTCCGAAATACTACTATACCAAACCGAAGACGGGCAAACCAAAATTGATGTTCGTTTGGAAGAGGAAACTGTTTGGTTAGGCCAAAAACAGATGGTTGAACTTTTTCAAACCACGAAACAAAATGTTAGTCTGCACATTCGCAACATATTTAAAGAAGGCGAACTTGATGAAATCTCAGTTGTCAAGGATTACTTGACAACTGCTTCTGATGGAAAACAATATTCAACAAATTATTACAATCTTGATGTTGTTATTTCGGTTGGTTACAGAGTAAAGTCGCACCGTGGTACACAATTCCGTATTTGGGCAACCAAACAACTTAGGGAATATTTAATTAAAGGTTTTGTGTTGGACGACGAAAAACTTAAGGAAACAGGACATACAAACAAGTACTTCGATGAATTGTTTGAAAGGATTAGGGATATTCGCAGTTCCGAGAAAATATTTTATGCGAAAATCAAAGACATTTATACTACTGCCATAGATTATGACGCAAATACTGAAGAAAGCAAACAATTTTTCAAAAGCATCCAGAATAAAATGCACTGGGCAATACATGGACATACGGCATCAGAAATTATTTATCAACGGACTGATTCCGAAAAACAAAACATGGGATTAACTACCTGGAAAAATGCACCACAAGGAAGAATTCGAAAAACAGATGTTTCAATTGCAAAAAATTATTTAACAGAGAATGAACTAAAAGACCTTAACCTGATTGTTGACCAATACCTGTCATTTGCTGAACTACAAGCACGAAACCGCAAACCTATGTACATGACAGACTGGATTAAGAAACTTAACGATTTCATGGTATTAAATGAGAAAGAAATACTTGAACACGCAGGACGGATTTCAGCAAAAATGGCGAAAGAGCTTGCAGAAACAGAGTATAATAAATATAGAAAAAAAGTGATTGAAGCAGAGGATGCAAAAGAAATAAAAGAACTTGAAGAGGGATTGAGAAAATTAGAAAACAAAAAGAAATAAAATGATTCCAACCCGCACCTTCCCTTCGCTGTCAGGCACATTTGGCATTCGCTCAAAGCTTACCCTCAATCCCAAAATGCCAAAAGAGCCTTCAAGCCCATCCTTGCCAGACGCACTGAAGAAAAATATTCAAGCAAAAAATAACGATATAAATACAAGAAATAAAAACGGCCAGTTGGTAACATCGGCTCAAAAACAAGCGGGCGGAAAGTGCTAATATGAAACGAATTACAAGAAATAAACAATTGTGCTGATTGATACAAAAGTGGGTTTAAATGCCCGCCAGTTTTTAGCCGTAATCGTTAGGCAGCATAATATCAAACCCATCAAATATTTGATAATTTAAAATATAAAGAGAAGAATAATGAAGAAGATTAAATTTTTAGCAATATGTATCTTATAAAAGTATTTTCACAGGTGGACTATGAGATACTGTTTATTAAAGGTGATTATGATAAGATTCTTCACAAGAGTAAAAATTTGGACATCCCAAACGATTATTACTGGAATTCTCTGATACTTGATAAACAAGGTCAATCTTTGAAAGCAATTGACATACTATATGAAGGTTTAGATAAATATTCAAATAATCAAACGCTTGAAAAACTACTTATAGATTTCTTATATGAAACAGGACAGTATTCACAAACCAAACATTTATTATCAAAATATCTTGATAGCCCCGATGTGTTTCTTAAACTGATAAATATTTTAGGATTTGAAGGTGAGTATCAAAAGGCAATCAACTACTTGCTTGATAAAATCAAATCAGATACATTGAATATTGAATACTTTTCACTGCTTGGAGACTATTACAATCAAATTGATAGCTTAACAGCTTCAACTAAGGTTTTGGAGAAACTAGTTATTCTAAACCCCAATGATCAAAAAAGCTTAAATAAATTAGCAAATCTCTATGTTAAGAATAAAGATTACCAAAATGCAATTAAAGTTTGTGATATTGTATTGGTAAACGATACTATAAATAAAAAGTTCGCTCGGATTAAGGGGATTGCCAGCTTCAATATGTTAAATTATAATATTGCTGCTAATTGTTTTAAATTACTCCTTGAACAGGGCGATTCAGGAAAATTTGTACTGAAACATTTAGGGGTAAGTGAATTTAGAAATAATGTGTTCAAAGAATCGAGAGAACACTTGCTAATGGCTTATAATGCTGATTCAAACGATTTTGAAATTAACTATTTTCTTGGTAAAGCATTTTTAAATTCTCCTACCCCCGAAACAGGATTATATTATCTTAACAGGGTTGATTCCCTTTTACAGCCAGACCCGAAAATTTTGTCAGTACTACATTACGACAAACAATCAATTTACAGCGCAATTGGCAAATACAATGACGCATTAAAAAGCTATGAAATGGCATATAAATACAATCCGAAACCTGAATATATCTTCTATATGGCTTCTCTTTATCAGCATAAACTTGATAACAAAAAGAAAGCATTAGAATACTATGAGCATTTTCTGACACAATTACCACCAAAACCTGAATCAGAACATATTTATGATGAAAAGCAATTTACCGTTTCATTAAGAACTGCGGCAGAAAATAACATAAATACCCTTAAGGAAGAATTATTCTTTAAAGGTGAGCTAGACAAATAGTAACAAATTCAACAACTCATTTTTCCCTTTTAAAATTGTCATATACAACAATACAATATACATTAAAGAAAATCTTTCAGATAACAAGCCATAAACTGGTGATTTACCCTTGCGAAAAAGTGGTGAAATACAATTGCGAAAAATTGGTGATTTTACATTTGCAATTTACACCCCTTCATTGAATGATTTGTTAAATGATGTGGATTATACATTGCAATATACTTTAAAATTGATAAGAGAAAGTAAACTGAAAAAATAATTACGCTGCCTAACAGCAAATATAAGTAAGATGGGGGAAAATGCTGATTTTAAGTTGAATACACAAAATAAACTTAGAAGTGGTTTGATAAGGATGTGACTCGGAAATCCCAGCCTGCTCATATTTGCGAAACGTTTGGCAATGGAAATGAAAAAATCAAAAAAAAATATGGAATTTCATAATCTAATGCATCAATAAAATGAATAGCATTCATAATTTTTAAAAAACATTAAAATGAAATTTATTGTAATTACAATTCTATTATTTTTTCACCATATGGTTACTCAGGATACTGCAAAAATCCGAACTACCGGATCAGTTAAAAACTCTTCTCAAAAAACTGAGAAAATCAATAAAGTCAGGTTTTCAAAACAAGCTCTTAAGGAGGATTTTCTGCAGATGCGCCAAACTCTGGAACAGAATCATGCAGCTCTGTATGAATATACTTCAAAAAAAGTGATGGATAGCCTGATGGAAAGATCGTATGGGCTTATCAGGGATTCCATGTTTTTAAATGAATTTTTTGTTTCACTTACTCCCATTGTCGCAAAAATCGGATGCGGGCACACAACTGCTTGGATGCCTATGAATTATTGGAATCAGAATGCGAACAATTTGTTTCCTCTTCAGATCCGGCTTATTGATAATTTGGTTGTAGTCGCAGGCAATTATGCTGAATATGAACAGGTGCCGCGAGGCAGTGTTCTGTTAGAGATTAATGGCAGACCGGTCCAGGAAATTATTCAGGAGATGAAAGCTAATTATCCGGCTGACGCAATGAATACTTATTTTATACAAAAAGCTGTGGAACGACGTTTTCCTATGATCTATGCACGTCGTTTCGGATTTCCTGAAGAGTACCGGGTGCTTTACGCTCTCCCGGGACGCAAAACCAGTGAAACACAGGTTCTAATTCCTGCCAATAATGAGGCGGTTCGTTCTGTGGTGTTTAAAAATTTTAATACTCCGGAGCTCAGGATGACCTTGATTGAGGAGAAAGATGCAGCTTTGATGAGGATTGAAACCTTTATCTATTATGACAGAGTTCCTTATTTTACAAATTTTATTGATAGTTGTTTCAATGTGATTCATGAGAAAAGGATTAAAAATCTAATCCTGGATTTACGCGGGAATGATGGAGGTGATCCATTTTGCGCTGTACCTTTATTCTCCTATTTGGAGCCAGAGCCACTGCCCTATTTTGAAGAGCCTTATGGGAAATATTCAGAATTTGCCAGGCCCATTATCCGTGCAGAAAAGGCTTTTGATGGGAATCTGCTTATTATTCTTGACGGACGCTGCTTTTCCACCAATGGACATTTCTGTGCACTGTTAAAACATCATAAGATCGGAAGGTTTGTGGGTACACCCAGTGGTGCTACCTACAAGTGCAATGCCGGAAAAAACACAAATGTCGTCTTGGAAAACACCGGTATCATGCTCTATTTCGGGCGTAGTACGTATGCCGTTGCAGTTGATGGAATGGATAAGAGAGAACCTATATTGCCCGATATCCCTGTCCACGAAACTTATAGGGACTTTCTGGAAGGAAAAGATCTGTTTTTGAATACTGCTTTGAAGTTAATCAGTGAATAAATTAAATAGTTCTTGTCAATCCTCAACGCAACACAACAATGCATATTTAATAACTATTTAGATAATCAAGTGAACAGGATAAAAATGATAAGATTTAAAGAATCGACTCACTCAAACTATACAGAAATACATGAATAACCTTATATTGTTGGCTGTCCTTATTACAGGATTAACTTCCTGTAATCAAAATGAGATCAAAATTATTAACAAACCTATAGATTTTTCTGAAAATCGAGTACGTTTAACACTGGATTATATTGGAGCCCATTACGGTATCTATCCAAAAGACATTACAATAAATAAAGTACTACCCATTTTTAGACCACTGGATTGGTTTTTTAAGTTGATTTTTATTAATAATATGATGATGTAATATAGTGTTATATAACCGGAAATAACTCGCAGAGTTATTCTGGTTATTAACACCTTTTCTTTTTTGCCTGCTTTTTTCTTTTGTTAATAAATCCATTTTCTGTTAATATCTATGCAGCCGGTTTATATAATGTCGCCGGAATTTGTCTGTTAATACCCTGATGTGAAAGTTCATTGTTATAATAATGAAAGTATTCTTTCAACCCCTTGTATAACTCAATTCCATCCTCAGTTGCGTATTCCTGCGATTCCGGACACCTAATCCTGATTTAACCGGACACTCAGTCCTGACTTAAGCGGACACCTTGTCCTGCGCAAAGCGGACAGTTCTTTCATCTCTGTTTTTCGCATAAATATTTTCTCTAAATTAATTATTTTTATATGTTTCTCGCATTGATATTTCAGTTTTTAGTTCTATTCGATGGGAACTATGAACAACCCTATCGAGGATTGCATCAGCCAATGTATCCTCCTTAATGAATGAATGCCATTGATTCACTGGTAATTGAGATGTCATTATGGTTGATCTTTTCCCGTGTCTGTCTTCAAATATTTCCAGGAGCATTAATTTTTGATGGCCATCCAGGGGTTTGAGTCCAAAATCATCCAGGATTAGCAGATCCATTTTTTCGATCTTGCTGAGTTCTTTGATATAGCTTCCATCAGCCTTTGCTATTTTTAATTCATCAAACAACTTGATGCAGTTCTTGTATAGTACTTTGTAACTATATTGGCACCCCTGATGTCCAAGTGCCGAGGCTATCCAACTCTTTCCGGATCCTGTGGAACCGGTGATAATGATATTTTGGTTCTTGGTAATCCAATCACATGAAGAGAACCTCATTAGTTGGTTTTTATCGAGATTTCGCTTAGCGGAGAAGTCGATCTCCTCAAAGCTTGCCCGATACCGGAACCTGGCATTTTTTATCAGCCTCTGTAGTTTTCTGTTATACCTGTCATCCCATTCGGCTTGTACCAGATGAGCGATAACTTCATCAGTAGTAAACTCCCTGTTACGGTTGGTTTCTGTCATTTCATGATATGCCCTGGCAAAACCAGTGAACCGCATTTCTTCGAGTTTTTGCATTGTTACTGTGTGATTCATAAACTGTTCTTTTTAATTTGATTAATGGTGATCTGATTATTTGTAATTCTCTTTCCCCCTTATATTCTCATGAAAGGGTAGTTTCATATCATCTGTATCTTGATCTTCTATTTTATAAGTTTTGTTTTTAAGTGAGTTGGCGATAAATCGATGAGATATACTATTAATCTCAATGGCTTTTTTGCATACAAGTTGCATGGTACTGTCATCGTATTTCTTTCCCAGATTCAGTACTCCCAGACATGCCTTGAAGGCCTGCTGTGGATGCTCCCTCTGATCAAGCATTAACTGTATAAATTCTTTCACTGAGCCTCCCTTTTTCTCAGCCCAGGAGATCAATTTGTAAGGATTCCAGCCATTAACAAGCTGATGATCCTGCGGCATGTGCTGCTTAATTGTTGTGTACTGGTAGGGCCTGCGATCCCTTTGATGGATGACAATGCGAATATTGTCTTTAAATATCTCCACCACTCTGCTGGTATAGATGGTCTTTACTTTTTTACCGGTATATTGATACGGAACACTGTAGTAATGCTTATCCTCTTTCAGATAAACATGATAATTGAACTCGACCTTGGAGACCTGGTATCGTTTTAATTCATATCTCTCCACAGGCAATGGTAACAACTCACTCTTTTCAATCTCATCGAATAGCTGCCTACGGGTGGTATCTCTTTTCTGAAAAGGAGTATTATTGTGCTTTTCCAGAAGTTCCCATGCCGCCTCGTTCAACTCCCTGAGTGAAAAGAAGGTCATATTTCTTAAGGGAGCAAATATCCTTTGATACACCAGGTTTACCGCATTTTCAGCCAGTGATTTGTCCTTTGGTTTGACTGGACGTGTGGGAAGTACCACTGTACCGTAATGCCGTGCCAGATTATTATAAGTCTCATTGATCAGAGGCTCGTAATTGCAGGCTTTCGTAACAGCAGATTTTAGATTATCAGGAGTGATGCCTCTGGTGACACCACCATAATATATAAAGGTATTCTCATTGACCCATATCCAGTCCTCCAGGCTCTGACTGAGAACAAACTCTACATATGTTAATTGGCTTGCTCCCAGAATAGATACAAAACTCTCAACTTCCTCGATCTCTCCGGTAACCGGATCCACTATGTGCATTTTTTTACCTGTAAAATCCATATACATAATGTCTCCGGCTTTATGCTCCATGTGCATATCCGGATCCTGCCTGCGTTCCCACATTCTGTAATGATGACAGAACCTTGAATAACTAAATCCTTCCTCCTGACATTGCCGGTATTCCTCCCATAACAGGTACAAAGTCACACCGGTACGTTTCAACTCCTTCTCGATAGTTTCAAACTCCTTTGAAAGATCCTCATACATCGGATTGGAGGTTTTGTTGCCTTTCTCAAATAGCTCATTGATCTGCGGGTCACTCAAACTGGTAATTTCCTGGTATGAAAGATCGGTACGCTTAAACTCTGCGATGTACTCACCCACCGTCGTTTTGCTTACCCCTAAAGCTTTGGCTGCATCTCTGAGGCTGTAATTAAGTTCCAGGCAAAGCCGAAGTATTTCTCTTATTTTTTCCACGTCTGTTCTTTTTTTTGGCATTTGTAAATCCTCCTGTTGATTTATTGGGTTAGAATTAAACCAACAGAAGTACAAATATTCAGTGAAAAAAAGTAATGAAAGATGAACTGCTCTTGCTTCCCGGATAAGTGTCCGGAATCAGCAGGAATCGCTGTCCG
>JAGGXD010000157.1 GCA_021163295.1 Bacteroidales bacterium | reverse complement strand
TTCCATCTTTCCATTCCACTCGTTTCCTGTTTTCTGAAATTTATTGATAAAACTTTGCTCTATTCATACATTTTCTGTTTAATTTGCGCCAGTATTTTTTATTTATCCGGTTTGAACGATTTGAAGCATATAATAAAGGATTTTGATACCATTTCCCTGAAGAAAATGGATAAAGTAAGGTTAATGGACCGGATTGATACTAAGTTCATTTTCTCTTATAAGCAACTTCCCGGAATACTTAAAGAGGCATCTGTTAATTATAGTATACTGGAAGAAAAAGCAGGATCAATTTTCACCTACAACAATTTGTATTTTGATACCCCGGAATTCGATATGTACACTGTTCATCATAACAGGCATTTAAACAGATACAAGGTGCGGTTCAGGGAATATGTTGATTCTGAAAAAAAATTTCTTGAGGTAAAATTCAAGAACAACAAGAGGAGAACTATTAAATCCCGAATTGAACGACCAGTATTTGAGGACGCCCTGATTGGAGAATCTGCCGATTTTATCAATCAACTGGTACCTTACAAAGCTAAAAACCTTATCCCAAGGATTCAAAACAGGTTTAATCGGCTAACCCTTGTACATAAAACTGTCAAAGAGAGAATTACGATCGATACAGGTCTGCAGTTTACCGGTAATGGTAAAGAATATAAACTACCGTTTCTTGCTATTGCTGAAGTTAAATATAGCAGGTCTTCATCACGGTCTGATTTTATTGACCTCTTATTGGATCAAAGGATATTCCCACAAGGATTGAGTAAGTATCTTATAGGGATTGTATTAACCTATCCGGGTGTTAAATATAACCGTTACAAACCAAAATTACTAACACTTAAACAAATTAGCCATGGGAAATTTAATCATCAACTTATTTCCTGAGTTGTTACAGATATTCGGTATAGACTTTATTAATGTTTCAAATTTTTTTGAACTGCTTGTTAGATTCTCTTTTAACAGTATCGTAGTATTAATACTTGTAAGATTTTTGTATTACCCTGTTTCAAGAAGAAAGGAATATTTCTTTTCCTATATATTGATAAGTTCTATTGTATTCCTTGTTACTTACTCACTTATTAGTGTTGCTGATCTAAGCACCGGTGTAGCTCTTGGTTTATTTGCCCTTTTCGGTATCCTGCGGTTCCGTACAAGTCAGATTCCTGTAAAAGAGATGACTTATCTTTTCCTGGTAATAGGAATTTCTGTCATCAATGCAATGCTCAATGGTCAAACAAGTTACATGGAATTGTTGTTTATTAATATGATCATTCTGCTCATAGCCTGGTTGGCTGAATTATTCTGGCAAAAAAACAAATTGAATTCAAAATTTATCAATTACGAAAAAATTGATTTGATCAGACCGGAAAAAAGAGATGAGCTTATTGCTGATCTGCAGAAACGAACCGGATTAAAAATAACAGATGTTGAAATAGGCAGGATCAACTTTATGAGAGACACAGTTAGAATACGAATTTATTTCTCCAATGAAGAATCTCAAAATCATTTTGATAACGGAAGAAGTATAGGATAATGATTTTACGATAGAACGATAGAACGAGGGTACGGTGATAATGGAATTGTGTAATATGAGTGCTAGCGAACCTTTTTTACAACATCAAGCACTGTTCCATCCACCCATTTAACAACAGCAATTATCTGATTATCAAAGTGTGCTTTTTCGGGTTTTCCACATATTTTTTCAGCTTCATCTTTTAATTCCCCAATAGTTGTAATTGGCAGGTCAGATCCTTTAAGCTTTTCAAGCAGATCGGTTCTCAATGGATTTACAGCAATCCCTCTTTCTGTAACTACCACATCTATCAGTTCTCCCGGTCCGCACAATGTTGTAACCTCATCAACAACCACAGGTATTCGATCACGAAACAAAGGAATTGGTAATATAACTGTTTTTGAGAACAGACAATTCTGCCATCCTCCAATTCCATGCAGCAGGTATCCGTCTGAATGAGTTACAACATTAGCATTAAAATTCACATCTACTTCAGTTGCACCAAGAATCGCAACATCCACCAAACCTGCAAAATTTCCTTTTCCATGATAATTATATGAAGTAAAAGGGCTGGTCCATACATGCCCCTGATTTTCTGCCATTGAACGCACTCCTTCGAGGTCAAAAGTTTGTCCGTCAAGGATATAATCAACAAGACCCTCTTCGAGCATTGAAACAAGGTACTTATTACTTCCTCCCCTGGCAAACCTTGCTTTTATTCCCTTTTCCTGCATAATCTTTTTAAAATACTCTCCTACTGCAAGCGATGTGCCACCTGCACCCGACTGAAATGAAAAACCATTACGGATAATTCCTGTTTCATCACAGAATTGAGCAGTCATTTCAGCCAGTAGTACCCTATCCGGACTCTTTGTGATCTTTGTAGTACCGGAAATAATCTTATCCGGATCACCAAGCTTATCAATTTCAACAGCATAATCAACATAATTACCTTGTATCTGCCATGGTACACAGGGGAACGGAACCATATTATCTGTTACAACAATTACCTTATCAGCATACTGAGAATCAGCGAGAGCAAATCCAAGCAGTCCGGTAGCAGAATCTCCATACAATCCGTTAGCGTTACCAAAAGGATCGGCACATGCTGCACCGATCACAGCAATATCAATCTTCACCTCACCATCCTGAACAGCCTGGTACCGTCCGCCATGCGAGCGAAGTACGCCTACCCCTTTCATTTTTCCCTGTGATGCAAAACGCCCAAGCGCTCCATTCATACTACCTTCAATATGATGAATTGTTCCCTCTTCAAGATATTGTATTAGATGTTCATGACATGGAAAAGAAGCAGAAGGAAACCAGCGAAGGTCCTTTACCCCCATTTCTTTTGCAATATCAAACAACTGATTTGCAAGCAAATCACCATTCCTGAAATGATGGTGAGTGGAAACAGTCATGCCATCTTTCAGCCCTGCTTTTTTAAGAGCTTCCTTAAGTGTTCCTACAAGTTTATTTCCATCTGAAGGAAAATCTTTACATGTATTAATTTTGGGACCGTGTTTTGTACCTGTCACATTATGCTTACCTACTCCCTTGTAAGGAATCACAGGCTTTCCGTTAATTTTCAGCGGTACACTCCGTCCGGCAGCGTTTTTTACTAATTTGGTTTCTGGCATATTCAGGTTTGAAGTTTGAGGTTTGAGGTTTAAGGTTTCTCTGGTATCATTCCAAGTTTTATCGCAAGATTAACTGTTTTCTCTGCTCTTTTCACAACAGGAAGATCGATCATTTTTGATCCAACAGCAACCACGCCCAGTCCTTTTTCCCTGGCTTCATAAAAAGCATCCATAATTTCTTGCGCTTTCTTTATTTCTTCTTTTGAAGGAACAAAACAATCATGGATAATACTTATCTGTCGTGGATGGATACAACCCATCCCTTCAAAACCAAGTGACCTGGAAATTTTAACATTTTGCCGCAATCCCTCCATATCTCCAACATCCGCGAAAACAGAATCAATTGCCTGTATTCCTGCAGCTTTACATGCATTTACCAAACGGGTACGGGCATACAACGTTTCTGTTGCTTCATTTGTACGTATCACACCAAGATCTGCGGTAAGGTCTTCAAGACCTATTGCCAATGCAACAATAGTCTCAGATGCTGAAGCAATCTCAAATGCTTTTTCCACACCAAGAGCAGTTTCAATAATCGGCATCAGAAAGACCTCCTGTCTGATTTCATGCTTTTTCTTAAGATTACTAATTTCTGTTTCAACCTGCTTTATCTGCGAAACATTTTCACATTTAGGTATTAATACCACGTGTACATTATGTGGAATAATATATTTCAAATCCTCCAATCCATCAGGAAGCTGGTTTATTCTAACCATCCTTTCTGATCCATAGAAATTTACCTGTCGCAAAGCATTACGAACAAGTAATCTTGCCTCCTTTTTTTTTGCAGGTGCCACGGAATCTTCAAGATCAAGTATTATACCGTCAGGATTATGGACACCGGCATTAAGCATCATCTTTGGATTATTACCAGGAAGATATAGTCTTGAAAATCTGAAACGATCTCTTTCAGAAGGATATTTGTTTTCATCTGTCATATCCGGAATAAATTCTTTACCGGTATCAGATATTTGCCTGACAGCTGCTTCTAACCTGGCAGATATTGTAAATGGCAATGCACCCGAGTCTTTCAGCGTAAGTTTAACATTATCTATTCTGAAGAATTCAAATATATTACTACAAAGCTGCTCAATTGATGATCCGTATAACGACTTTACTTTTGAATCCAGGTCAATCAAGACACCTCCTTTTTCAGTCAGTTCCAACCTTACATAACAGTCAGATCTCACCTTTGGACCAGCATTTCCTGCTTCCGCAATGTTTTGTTGTTGTCCCACTTGTAATGTGTTTAACAATTAATATTTGTGCATCACCTCTTCACCTCATCACCTAATTTCCTCATTTCCAACTCTTCTATTTTGCCTTCTGCATTCTTTCTTCTTCCTTACTCACCTACTCAACTTACTCACCCTACTCACCTTTAGTCCTTCTTAACTACAAATATCTTATTTTTTTTTCTTTTTTTAACTTTTTTGTATTGTTAAGTTTTATATTTGCCTCGCAAATCACTTTAATAAAACTGATCATGAAAAAAATATTTCTAATAACAATATTACTATCTTTTATTGGGCCCGGAACATTGCTTGCCCAGGATTATGGAACCGGTATCGGGATACGGGGTGGTACGGCGCAGGGAATTACAGTGAAGCATTTCATCAGCAGTACCAATGCCCTTGAAGGGATAGTATCCTCGAGGTGGCAGGGATGGATTATTACAGGACTGTATGAGATCCATGCTGACCCATTTAAGATAAGTGAGTTGAAAGTTTTCTATGGTGCTGGTGCACACATTGGATGGTGGTATAATCCGGATGCTCCATGGGCCGATACCGGAGGTAACTACACAATAGTTGGTATTGATGCTATCCTCGGACTGGAATACTCGTTTGATGAAATACCAATCTCTCTCAGTATTGACTGGAAACCTGCATTCAACATTATCGGATACACCGGAGGATGGTTTGATGGGGGTGGTATTTCTATAAGATATATTTTCTAACCCGAAACCCGTAACTCTTTTTTTTACAATAAAAAACTCAGAAGAATACCGGCAGCAACTGCTGATCCGATAACACCGGATACATTAGGAGCCATTGCATGCATAAGAAGGTGGTTTGAAGGATCTTCTTTCAATCCAATATT
>JAGGXD010000170.1 GCA_021163295.1 Bacteroidales bacterium | reverse complement strand
TAAACCATAGTCGAACTTATCCCGATAACTCAGAATGAGTTCATCGGGATCTTCCAGGCAACATTTAAACCATAGTCGAACTTATCCCGATAACTCAGAATGAGTTCATCGGGATCTTCCAGGCAACATTTAAACCATAGTCGAACTTATCCCGATAACTCAGAATGAGTTCATCGGGATCTGAATCTAAAACATCCGTCACACGGTTTTAATCCGCGGGTTAAGGTTACTAAATGTTTTATACCCGATCTGATATAATTTTTTAGAAATATTTGTTTTTATACCCGAAAAGGTATAATATTGCAGTAATATATTGTTTTTATACCCTAAAAGGTATGGTTATGAGTAAAAAGCTAATACAATTCTTAAAAGAAAGGCGCAAAATGCTTGGGCTTACACAGGAAGAGCTTGCGGAAAAAGCAGGGGTTGGCCTTAGATTTATACGTGACCTGGAACAAGGCAAAGAAACTTTGCGCATGGATAAAGTAAACCAGGTGCTGGCACTATTTGGTCACGAATTAGTTCCGGTGGAATTAAAAAACATAGAAGAAGATGAATAGAAAAGGAAAGGTCTCTTTTGAAGATCACTATTGTGGAATAATAGAAGAAACCGATAATGGTTATCAATTTAGTTATAGTCCGGATTATTTAAATGATCCATTGGCTAAAGCCATAAGCAAGACTTTGCCATTAGTAAAAGGTGTTTATAATTCAAACACTATGTTCCCTTTTTTTGATGGTTTAATTCCCGAAGGCTGGTTGCTTGATATAGCTCAAAAGCACTGGAAAATAGATATTCGTGATCGTATGGGATTACTTTTAGTCTGTTGCAAAGATTGTATAGGTGCAGTAAGTATTGAACCAATAACAAAAAAGTAATGCAAGAAAAGTGTTTATATTGTTACCAGGAGAATAATTCCGGAGTAAAAGATTTCCATCCGGCATGCAGTAAAAAGATATTTGGGATTGAAAAAGCTCCTGTAATAGATTATACTTATTCTGAAATATCGAAATTGGCAGAAAAAGTCATAAGCCAGAGCATTACTGTTCCTGGAGCACAAGCCAAATTATCTCTTCATTTGGATAGAAAAGGAGAAAATCCTTCCAAATTAACATTGGTAGGTTTAAGGGGAGATTATATATTGAAGCCACCAACTGCAAATTATGAACATTTGCCAGAGAATGAAGATCTAACTATGCATTTAGCAGAGATATTTAAACTAAAGGTTGTACCACATACACTAATCAGATTAAAATCCCTGGAAACAGCTTATTTAACCAGGCGGGTTGACCGTGATAAAAAAGGGAAGCTGCATATGGAAGATTTTTGTCAGCTTTCCGAGCGATTAACCGAAGATAAATACAAAAGTTCTATGGAACAAGTGGGTAAGGTAATCCTAAAATACTCATCAAATCCTTTACTGGATGTGTTAACTTTTTTCGAAATAACGGTTTTTTCGTTTTTAACAGGAAATGCTGATATGCATTTAAAGAATTTTTCATTACTTGATTACCGAACCGGACTAACAGGTATGTCTCCTGCTTACGATTTACTTTCAACACGTCTGGTGATTCCGGAAAAAGACGATAATGAAGAAATGGCATTGACTTTAAATGGTAAGAAACGAAATTTTAAGTTGAAAGATTTCCTGGTATTTGGTAACAATCTGAAACTAACTGATAAGCAGATGCAAAATTCGTTAAATAAATTTTCAAAACACATGGATCAGGCATTGAGTTTTGTTGATTTCTCTTTCTTGTTAATAGATATTAAGGAAGAATACAAAGAATTACTCTCAAAACGAGCAGAACGATTGAAATTAATTAGTCATACCAGGCGGGTTTTCAAATATTAATATGGCAATGAAAAATTAAAAGTACTGCCTTTCTCTTCTTTGCTTTCCACCCCTATTTTTCCGCCATGTTTTTCTACAAACTCTTTACAAAGAATAAGGCCCAGCCCTGTACCTTTCTCATTGTTTGTACCTTGTGTAGAAAATTCAGAATCAATACGGAAAAGTTCTTTAATGTTCTCCTGCTTTATGCCAACTCCGGTATCGCTAACCGAAACCTGAATTTCTTTTTCTTTTGATTCTGCTGAAACCTCAACCTTTCCGCCAGTGTGGGTAAATTTGATGGCATTACTGACCAGGTTACGTAATATAGTTTTGAGCATATTTTTATCAGCATTTACACTAATACCTGGTTTTACACTATTTATAAGACTGATGCTTTTTTTGCCTGCAGAATCGGCCACCAATTCTAAAACTTCTTTAGTTAATTCATTTAGTACCAGCTGTCCTGACTTAAAAACAATTCTTCCCTGCTGCATTCTGGCCCATTCCAGCAGGTTATTGAGCAGTTTCAATGTATGTCCGGCTGAAGAGCTAATAATACCGGCATAGTTTTCAATTTCACTTATATCCAGACCCTTAGCTTCCTTGTTAATCAATTCGCTAAAGCCAATTATACTGTTAAACGGACTACGCAAATCGTGACCTATAATTGAAAAGAATTTGTCTTTTGTCGTATTAAGTTCTCTGAGTTGTTGTTCCCTTTCTATTAATAATTCTTCTGCTCTCTTTCGTTTTGTAATGTCTAAATGTGTACCGCACACTCTTATAGGCTTCCCTTTTTTGTTTTTCTCAAAAACTTTTCCCTTATCAAGAATCCATATCCATTTTCCTGATTTGTGTTTCATGCGGAATTCAGCCTCGTAAGAGCCTGTCTCTCCTTCCAGATGGGCATTAAGAACTTCATTAAACATTGGAAGGTCATCAGAATGGACAAGATTTCTCCAGGAACTCAGTGTGGGTTCAATTTCCTCCGGACTGTAACCTTTCATTGTTGCCCATCGTTCGTTAAATTGTACTTCATCAGTTTGCATGTTCCAATCCCATGTTCCGAGATTCCCTCCTTCTATTGCCAGTTGCATTTGCCATTTACTTTCCAGCAATTCCTTCTCCTCTTGCTTTCGGACACTAATATCAATAAAGGATTCCAATAAGCATTGGGTGTTTTGAAATTCAATACTTCTTACATTTTTCAGAATCTGAATCTCAGTTCCATCAGACTTTCGCAAAATTCTCTCGGCATTTTCAACAGTTTTCCCAAGATCAGTTATTGGACATTCTCCTTCCTGTCCGGGACAGAGATGGGTGTGGCATTTTTTCCCTATCAGATCATCAATTTTTGTTTGCATCATCTCAACTGCCATTGTATTGGCAAAAACGATTTTATGGGTGGATTTTTCAATTATTACAATTCCAACTTGCATTGACTCAAAAATATTCATCAGATTTTGCGACTGTTCTCTATCTTTTCTTCTTAATTCATTAAAATCATCCCGAAGCAATTCCAATGCAGACTTTGTATCATTAAGTGCAGAGCCTTCAGAGAAATTAACAGGAGCTTTTTTTTCATCTTCCTCCCACAACAAATTACCACAGAAGTTAATAATCTCCTGAACATCCTGTTGTTTTACTTTTACATATTGTTTTGTTTTCTTCTTTTTCTTAATATTCGTATTGTTTATCC
>JAGGXD010000088.1 GCA_021163295.1 Bacteroidales bacterium | reverse complement strand
ATATAACAACAGTATAACTGTATATGATTCGGCGACTCAGCCCTTACAGCTTAGCTACACTGTTGCCGGTTTGAGTGAGGGGACTACCTATTACTTTGCATTAAAGACATTTGATCAGGCAGGGCAGGAGAGCGACTATTCTGTTGAAGTAAGTAAAAGTATTGAGGGAGATAATGATGATAACAATATGAATGGAGTGATTGTTTACGAAGATGCGGAAGACGGGCTTACATTTGGCTGGGAAATTTACGACAACACCCCGGCAGGCGCTGAAATTATAAATGTATTCGACTCTGAGCGTGACAGTCAGGTCATTGAATTCTACGGAGCCGGCACTAACAATGGTTATTGCCTTCGTCTGGAAGATGGCAGCAAATGGCACAATAACAAGCAGTTTCTTATCCAGTGGAGTATGAAATACAGTGAAGATTATGTTGTGTACATTGATGTAGAGACTACCGAGGGCCATCGCTATATCACCTATAAGCCTTTGGATTATAATGCCTTGGGGACTGGCGAGTACGTCTTTTATGGTCTCGGAACACAAACACCTGATGGCGCATGGCATACATTTACGAGAGACCTGAAAGCCGATCTTCAGAGTGCTCAACCTGGAAATGAAATTCTTGAAGTTAATGGCTTCTTTATTCGCGGTTCGGGAATGGTAGATAATATTAAGCTGTCCAGTTCAATACCACAAATCGTCTACGAAGATGCGGAAGACGGGCTTACATTTGGCTGGAAAATTTACGACAATACCCCGGCTGGCGCTGAAATTATAAATGTATTCGACTCTGAGCATGACAGTCAGGTCATTGAATTCTACGGGGCTGGTACTAACAATGGTTATTGCCTTCGTCTGGAAGATGGCAGTAAATGGCACAATAATAAGCAGTTTATTATACAGTGGAGCATGAAATACAGTGAAAATTATACTGTATACATTGATGTAGAGACTAGCGATGGCCATCGCTATATCACCTATCAGCCTTTGGATTATAATGCCTTGGGGACTGGAGAGTATGTCTTTTATGGTCTCGGAGCACAAACACCTGATGGTGCATGGCATACATTTACGAGAGACCTGAAAGCCGATCTTCAGAGTGCTCAACCTGGAAATGAAATTCTTGAAGTTAATGGCTTCTTTATTCGCGGTTCGGGAATGGCAGATAATATTAAGCTTTTCAACCGTCAATCTTAAAATAGTTTGTGAATGAAGATGTGGAAGAGTTAATATGCATGATATAGGTCACAGGTTCGCGGCATAATAGTGCATGAATGCCTATTATGCCGCTGGTTCCACAGATACATTCATATTAAGCGACACAACGCTGATTAACAAGTTTACCGGCTGCGTCTGAATCTTGAAATATCAGGATATTTTGTATTATTGGTGAGGTCATTTCATCATTTCCGTATAGATTTCTGCAACTTTGTCAGCGACATTGTCCCAGTCATACGTTTTTTTAATATATTCAATCTGTTCCGTACTTTCCCGTTCGGAAAGTCTTCCTTTCTTAATGAAATAATTTAACTTTTCTGCCAACTGGTCTTCGTTGGGAAGTTTAAAGTATCTATTTTCCGCTAAATTTATTTCTGTATGAGCAGGAATTTTGCTGACTAATACTGATAGACCATAGCTTAAAGCTTCAAGCAATGCAATTGGATGACCCTCATAGTAGGATGGAAGAACAAACAATCCTGCATCCGAGAAGACCTGATTTAACTGCTCTCCTGTAATATATCCGGTCAGGCATACGCCCGGTGTATGTTTAGCCTGTGATTTTAATTTCTTACTGTAATTTGTTTCGTGGTCTGCATCGCCCGCAATTACAAGTTGCCAGTCAGTATCGAGTTTGGAATAGGTATTGATGAGATGATGCAATCCTTTCTCGGGAACAAATCTACTTACGGAAAGGATATATTTTCCCGATTTAATATTCAGGGCATTCAGATACGAGTTATCTGTTATCTTGGGTGAAATTGCCACACCATTGGGAATGCAGTGGGAGTTTCGGTCAAATTTTTCCTTTATGTGCTTTTGGATATTTTTTGAAACAGTAATAATTTCGTCGGCATAGGTGCAGCTTGTTTTTTCACCTAAAAGGAGAATTATTTTTGCGATTTTCCCCCATTTTTGATGAAGATAGTTTTCGCTGTGATATGTCAGGACGGTTTTCAGCCCGAATAGTTTTAGCAGGGGGATAAACAAACCCGGACCGATATTATGAACGTGGACAATGTCTGGCTGAGATTTGATACAAATTAGAGTTCCCCAAAATGTGTGAATAATCGCTTCCAGACTTTTTTGGGTGGGAGACCACAGATGCCGGAAATTAATATTTTTCCAGCTTGAGTTTTGGCGCCAATTTCGAATATATGGTTTTCGGGTCAATACCGTTATATCGAAATCTTTTTTTTCTATTCTCGGATATAGAGCTTCGCAATGTTTTTCCGCTCCTCCCTGAACATCAGGAAATCCTCTGATTCCAAGAACATAGATTCGCATTGCAATTAGTATCGGACAGGTAGATTGAATTTAAGCCTGAACTTATTTTCCATTATCCACCATATAGGTTTCCATGGTTTTCTATACATATCGTGGCGTTCAGTTACGATGAAGCAGCAATTTTTCTGGCAGCTTTTGACCTTTGCCATGATTTCACTTGCCTTCTCGGAATTCATGATATTTTCAAAGGAGTCTTCCTTGATGTTTCCCATTATCCATTCTTCATCACTTCCGTTACAGGGAGTTACATTTCCAAGAGGATCGATAAAAAAGAAATCAGTACCTGCTCCGCATGGTGGACGGTAATTGCTGTGACATCCTTCAAATCGTCTCAAGATACTGCGATTGAACCATGCACGACCGTTGTCTTTAAGACGTCCCTTGAAACTGCTGCGTTTTGAAGACAACAATGCGTTTATAAATTCCCTTTCCATGCGCACTGCGTTATCACGGTCTTCGATTTTATTATCAAATTTGTTGAAATACCATGAATTGTGCATTACCGAATTACCAAGATCAACTCCCAGTGCGGAACACAGGTCATAAACATGAACAAGATCCTCAACATTCTGGTCGCTTATAACGATGGAAAAACCGATATTTTTGCATTTGGTTTTTCGTAATTCGAGCATTGTCCTTAAAGCATGGTCAAATCCATCTTTCGTTCCGCGAAGTCTGTCGTTTCGACTAGGTAAACCTTCAATGCTTACGCGGATAAGGATATTTGGAAATTTTTCAGCCAAATTTACAATTCGGTCAGTAAAATATCCGTTGGTGCTGAGTTCGAGGAGATATGCTTTCGGGTAGAGGATGCGAAAAATATCTTCTATGTCAGACCTCAATGTAGGCTCACCACCGGTAATGTTGATTCTCAATCCCGGAGGAAGTTTTTCGTAATAACTCGGGTCAAGTTCGTCCTTGGGACGGGTAGGATTCTTCCATATTTCACACATCTTGCATTTCGCATTGCATCGAAATGTCGTAATCAAACTGCCTTGGATTGCATTTTTCATCTTGTTATTATCTTACCTATCAATTAAGGATTCATAAATTTTCATCAGTTTATGGTAATGTCGTTCCTCGGAAAATTCCGATTCGACAAGCTTTCTACCATTATTTCCCATTTCAATACACTTATCAACATCGTTGAGCATAAGTGTCATCTTCTCTTTGAGATCATGAGGATCTCCCGGCTGATATGTATATCCGGTTATATTGTTCCTGACAAGTTCGGGAATACCACCGATCTCTGAACCAATTACAGGCTTGCCCATAGCAAAAGATTCGATAACAGTTCGGGGATTGTTTTCGTAGCATTCCGAAGGAATTACCACTGCCCGGGACTCTTTGATTTCCTTTTGAAGTTCATCGCCTTTCCTGTATCCCAAAAATGAAACATTAGTCATATTCCCAATTCGCACATTCTCTTCCAAGTCGCTCCTCAATGGACCATCACCAATAATCTTGAGTTCACCATCAACATCTTTCATAGCTTCTATTAGCGTAAATAATCCCTTTTCCGGAGAAAGTCTGCCGAAATAACAAATCGTCTTACCCTCAGAACTGTATACGGGTTCGTATTGAAAAATATCGATAAAATTGTACAGGTGGGTAATCTGGTAGTTCAGTCCCATTTCCTCGACTTTATTCATCATGAATTTACTGGGTGCAATGAATAAATCAATTTTAT
>JAGGXD010000020.1 GCA_021163295.1 Bacteroidales bacterium | reverse complement strand
TTAGTATGTGAAACAGAAGCAATAAATGCTTCAGGTGTTTGTCCTGTAAGCGTGCGACCGCTGGAATCTGAAATAGTCACCGAAACCATTACCGGAATATCAATCTTTTTCTCAATATTCAACTGCCTGATAGCATATAATGCCGCTTTGGCATTAAGGGTGTCAAATATCGTTTCAACCAATAACAGGTCAACCCCTCCTTCAATCAAACCAATTGCCTGCTCACTGTAAATCTTTACAAAATCATCGAAAGATATATCCCTGTATCCGGGATCTTCTACCCGTGATGAGAGGGAAGCTGTTTTATTGGTCGGACCTATTGATCCCGCAACAAACCGGGGTTTGTTTTGATTTTTCAGGGTATATTCCGCAGCACAAGCAGAAGCAATTTTTGCACCCTCAAAATTTATGCTATATACATACTCTTCCATCCCATAATCAGTCTGTGATATACGATTGGCACTGAAGGTATTAGTTTCAATAATATCAGCTCCGGCATCCAGATATTTCCGGTGAATACCCCGAATAATCTCAGGTTGAGTCAAGTTAAGCAAATCGTTGTTGCCTTTTTGATCCTTTGGGACTAACCTGAACTGTTCACCCCGAAAATCTTTCTCCGCCAGCTTATAAGTCTGGATCATAGTTCCCATGGCGCCATCAAGCACAAGAACACGTTTTTCTATTTCTTTGATTATTTTGTTTTTCATTTTAATTATCATTTCCCGCTTTAGCAGGATTAGGTATTAGCACCTTCCTCATGGTTTAAGGAGGTTGCTAGAGGGTCAAAGAGCCTATTCTCTCGCCTCTTCTTAATAATCAAACTTCCTAATGGAAGAATATTTGAAAATTGACTACAAAGTTAGAGTGAATTTTCTATTTCACCAAAATATAGTAAATAAAATTTAGAAAACTTGATTCTTCACACACTCACACAAACCCGAAACTCGTAACCCGTAACATCCTACTTTAAACTTTTTAACTTTTAACTTTTAACTTATACCCTTCCTATACAATAATTACTAATTTTGTCCTATAATCATTTGCGGTTTAAAATAATGCAAGACTTATACATTTACAATACTCTTACCAGGAAAAAGGAAAAATTCCAACCTATTAATCCTCCCCACGTAGGTTTATATGTCTGTGGACCCACCGTTTACGGGGATGCCCACCTGGGACATACCCGCCCGGCAATAATTTTTGATCTGTTGTTTCGTTATATGAAGCACATTGGATACAAGGTTAGATATGTAAGAAATATTACTGATGTCGGACATCTTGTGAATGATGCTGATGAAGGAGAAGACAAAATTGAAAAAAAGGCAAGGGTTGAAAAGCTCGAACCCATGGAGGTGGTACAGCTTTATACTAACCGGTATCATCAGAATATGCGTCAGTTAAATGTGCTTGAACCCAGTATTGAACCACATGCATCAGGTCATATTATTGAACAACAAATATTTGCGAAAAAAATCCTGAATAATGGTTATGCTTATGAAATTAACGGATCGGTTTACTTTGATGTAGAAAAATATAATAAGGATTATCAATACGGAAAACTCTCGGGCAGGGTACTGGAAGATCTGAAGAGCGACACACGCCAACTTGACGGGCAAAGTGAAAAAAAGAATCCTTTTGACTTCGCACTTTGGAAAAAAGCCTCTCCCGAACATATCATGCAATGGCCATCTGAGTGGAGCAGTGGATTTCCGGGCTGGCATCTTGAATGTTCAGTAATGAGCACAAAATATCTTGGTGAACAGTTTGATATTCACGGCGGCGGTATTGATCTCCTGTTTCCGCATCACGAATGTGAAATTGCCCAGTCAACTGCTGCTCTGGGAAAAGAGTCGGTTCGCTACTGGATGCATAATAATTTAATTACCCTTAACGGACAGAAAATGGGGAAATCTCTGGGTAATGCAATATCGCTGGATGAATTCTTTTCAGGTGAGCATAAAATGCTTGATAAACCCTACCACCCCATGACCGTAAGGTTTTTTATTCTCCAGGCACATTACCGCAGCACACTCGATTTTTCGAATGAAGCACTTCAGGCAGCAGAAAAAGGTTTAGAGCGACTGCTTAACGGAATGAAAACTCTTGAGAATATAAAACCCTCAGCCAAATCGACCATAAATGTAACCGAACTGAAAGAGAAATGCTACAAAGCCATGAATGACGATCTTAATTCAGCAATGGCTATCGCTCATTTGTCCGATGGTATCAGGCTGATTAATTCTATTGAAAGCGGCACAGGGTCAATAAATAATAATGACCTGAATGAATTAAAAGAGCTGTATCAAGATTTTGTTTTCGGCATTTTCGGTCTTTACACCCCCCATAAAGCTAAAGGTGAAAAGGAACTCTCAGCCAAATTAATCGATATGATCCTGAATTTCCGCCTTGATGCCAAAAAGAACAAAGATTTTAAAACATCCGACAATATCCGTAAAACCCTGAATAAATTTGGTGTCGAAATTATGGATAAAAAAGATGGCTTCGAATGGAAAATCAGATGATTTTTAATTTTTAATTTTTAATTTCCTCAATACCAAACCTGTTCTCCCTTATCCTTAACAATAAAAATCCTTTCCGGGCGGTCTTTAACAGGTTTAATATTAATTAGCCAGTACAGCGCACTTGAAGGAATGTTTTTGAATTCCAGGGGTTTCCCTCCGGTTTTCTTTTTCCCACACGACACCCATCCATCATCCCAGAAAAACAGTTCATAGGTCTCCCCTTCCTTCAAAAAAACTTTCTCAATATTATCAGTTGTATTTTTGGTGATCCTTCTGGTTGTGGATATCAGTTCCAGTGTGCAAGGGTTTTCAGTATCAGGTTTGGCATAAACTACATCCCCGTTATTATCAAGAATAAAAGGATTTCCTGCCGGAACAATATTCCCGTTTATATAAAATGCAGGCAAATAAGCAATATCCGTTCCCATACCGGTAAAATTCACTTTCCCTTCATTATCAATTTTGCTCCAGTGTATTGCTTTCCATTCCCCCGTATTAAAAACACAGATATAGGCAAATTTTTCGCCATCCGGAATCTTTTTATCAAGACTAATTTTAACATCAGCAACCGGAATATATTCTGATGTAACATCCACTATACTGCTACGGTTAATATATTTCGGCGCTTTTTCCCCTTCTTCTAAAAGAGCTGCCAGATTTTCCTCTTGTTTGGCAAATGTTTTTCTGTAAACCTTGGCTTTTGCCTGATTTAAATGATAATCTCCGGGATTAGATTCGCCACCCATAAAAATCACAACCTCTCCCTCGTTATTCAGTATCGTATTCCAGGCATGATTATTACCTGTTTTTGCCCAGTAGGGTGTAAAATCACTGGTCACGGGAACACCCATTGCCCTCATGGAATATATAGCAAGATTGGTCATATCTTCGCAACGACCCATTTTTACATCCATCATCTCTTTTAATCCCTGGTCAGTGTTATGCTCATAATACCTGGGATCAAATCTGAACCATGATTTAATATCATTATTGATCCATCTGCATGCTTCCACAGGATCACTTTGATCTGCCATTGAGTCAATAACCCAAACATATTTCTCTGCAAGTAAAGTCCGCCACTCTTCAAGAGGTTCGTTCGTGCTTCGGTATGGTAATATATATTCGCAAAACCGGTCAAAATTCAAATGCTTTGCCCATGGTTTATTCCATGCATCAAACGCCATGTCAATATTTTTGATCAGGTATTCAGCAGTGATCTTTTCATAATCATGAAAAACACCTGTGCGTTTCTGATGCAGGTTACCACGTACTTCTGTTATAGAATCCCATGCCTCTGAAAGGGTTTTATAATCAGGATAATCCAATACGTTAAACCCAATTTCATCTCCTGATGAATCGGAAACAGCATAGGTAATATAATCCTTATCAGCCATATTCCCAATAAGAAAATAAGCAGCCTGTAGCTTAAGTGTATCTCCTGCATCATGGTAATAATTAATCACCTCCTCAAGTTCAGAACGGTTTGTCCCTGCCAGTTCAAGTACCTCCATCACATTGGAAGGATATTTATTATCAATTTTTTGATTACAGGAAACTAATAATACCGGCAAAACGATAAGAATACTGATTCTGTTCAAAATGTTTTCCATATTTGTAATACTTTAAATACCTGGGAGAAAAAATCAAATTTAATAAAAAATAAAATTATATCATAAACCATAGTCCCGTCAGGGACATTATATTTGTAGTCCCGTTAGGGACGTTATATTTATATTAACCAATGAAATATTCTGAATGGAAATCCGGTGAAGTATTTGTTGGTGATGTGCCAATAGGAGGGAATAATCCCATCAGGATTCAATCTATGACCGACACCGATTCGATGGATACTGCTGCAACTGTAAAACAATGTATCAGTATTATCAAAGCAGGGGCTGACTATGTGCGGATCACTGCCCAGAGCAAAAACGTGGCAAAAAACCTGGCACTGATTTGCAGCAATCTTCGAAAAAAAGAATATTCAACCCCAATTATTGCCGATGTTCATTTTAATCCGGATATTGCTGAAATTGCAGCCGGCAATGTTGATAAGATCCGTATTAACCCTGGCAATTTCGCGGGAAAGGAGAAGATTAAACAACGGCTATTACCTCTTTTGGATATATGCAGACACAATGGCACAGCATTACGTATTGGAGTGAACCATGGATCATTATCCAACCACATAATGATGCGATACGGAGATACTCCGGAGGGGATGGTTGAATCGGCTTTGGAATTTTTAAGGATCTGTAAAAATGAAGGGTTTTTTAATGTGGTTGTATCACTTAAATCGAGCAATACCCGCGAAATGGTAAAAGCCAACCGGCTTCTGGTAAGAACTATGCAACAGGAAAAAATGAACTATCCCTTGCATTTGGGTGTTACTGAAGCCGGTGACGGAGAAGACGGAAGAATAAAATCTGCCCTGGGGATAGGAACTTTGCTAAATGAAGGTATCGGGGATACCATTAGAGTATCGCTTACGGAAGATCCTGAAAAAGAAATCCCGGTAGCCATCAAAATTGCTAAAAACTTCTCTACCCGAAAGCATCCGGTTTCTGAACAAAAAAGATTGTTTTTCTCACTTATTCAAAAAATGTCCGGCACCCTGTTTAACAATGTCGGAAATATTGGCGGCAACTCTGTTCCTGTAGTGATCTCTTCACTCCCTGTTAATAAATACAGTGTAGAAAACAGACCGGATTATCTCTTTATTGATAAAGAACCGGAAATTGAAAATTATTCTTTTGATACAAAATTGATAGTTCCTTATGCTCTCTGGGTAAAACTTCAAAACAATCATAACAATCTTTTCCCTTTACTTACAACAAATGAATTTTTAACATCAGGCAAAAAAAATAAAGATCTGAACTTTGTAAAGATTGAACATGACACTGATCCTGATAGTATTATTCCTGCCGCCAAAGGAAGGAATATAGTTTATATCCTTGAACTTCAACCCCTCCGGGAACCTTCCTGCTTTTATGAATTCCTTAAATATTACCATAAACATAACTCCCTGAATCCTTTAATTATCAGGAAAACTTACAATGAGAAAAATCATGAATCTTTCCTTATTAAAATGTCAGGGGAACTGGGACTTCCTTTTCTTGAAAAGGTTTGTAATGGAATATGGCTTATTAATAAAAAAAATAAAACTCATGAAAAAACCCTTTCTGCATCTTTCGGTTTATTACAGGCAGGCAGGGTAAGGATCAGTAAGACTGAATTTATCTCATGTCCTTCATGCGGCAGGACCCTTTTTGATCTGCAAAAAACAACTGCACAGGTAAAAAAAGCAACCGGTCACCTTAAAGGACTTAAAATAGCAATAATGGGGTGTATTGTGAACGGTCCGGGTGAGATGGCAGATGCCGATTATGGGTATGTTGGTGCGACAAAAGGAAAAATTACACTTTATAAAAATAAAATAGTTGTAAGAAAAAATATTCCGTCAGAAGATTCCGTTAATGAACTGATAAAACTTATAAAAGAGAACGGTGACTGGAGAAACCTTTAATTTGTAATTTGTAATTTGTAATTTTTAATTTGCAATTGATTATTCCACAACTTTTCCTTACTTTTATTTTATAATAGTTAAAAATTTAACACGTATGAAACTTATAAAAAACATACCCCTGATAATCCTGGTAATTCCTTTTTTATTAAATCTATCGGGATGCAAAAAAGATGAAGATCCGTTTAAAGATGGTCTTGAACCCAATAACAGTAGAAGTGAAGCTTTTGAACTCACACTCGGCGAACAGATTGATGCTTCTATTGCCAAAGGAGATCATGACTGGTTTTCCTTTTCAGTTGAAACAAACGGGATTATTTATATAGCCGGTATTGCAATAGAAAATCTTGCTGACGAAATGGAATTGACTGTTGTTTTATATGACAGTCAGGGCAACCAGTTTGGCTCTTTTACCGGAAATGCCGGGATAAACATGAACATCAACCTTTCTACAAGAACCGGTTCGTACTATATTGAAATTTATGATAAGAACAGTGATCATGAAGGGAAATATAAACTTACAATAACTCTGCTTCAGGCCAACGATCCTAATGAGCCGGATGATACTTTTGCGGATGCTCGTATAGTTTCTTCTTATCCTTCAGGCGTTATCACAGGTACAATTCTCATTAATGCTTCAGATGATAATCAAAATGGTGATTTTGAATTCTTTGTTCTTCTTGTCAATTCAAATAAAAAAGTGAGTTTTACCCTTACTCCGGATGCTGATGATATTAAAATGAACTATACAATATTCAAAGAAGACCATTCTGTTGTTGTTGCTGAAACTGAAGGCACGGTAGGACAAATTCTCCAGGCATCCGTTGGCAGTGGCTCAGGGGGAAGTTTAACCAGATATCTCCGTGTAGGTGCAACACTCGGAGATACCGGTAACGGAGATTATACTATTTCATTTACCGAAACGGATATATAATAACAGGGATACGAGTCGTCTCCTCTATTACCCGCCAAGCGGTTTTAAACCGCCAGGCGGATTATCCAGGCAGGTATCTTCCCAGAACATCCCTGAGCCTTTCCCCCGATATAAACTGATGTGCAACCAGTTCTGTTTCCCGTGCAGTGATACAATTCTCTTCAAAATCATCAATAAATAAAGTTTCTTCCGGCTTTATACCGGCATCTCTCAAAACATATCCGAATGATTCCGGTTCGGGTTTTCGCGATTTTATTTTGTGAGAAAAATAAGATTTAATAAAATAATTCTGTAGATCTATTCCTCCCGATATCTCCCGGAACTGTTCAGAATAAACAGGCAAATGAATTTCGTTGGTATTACTTAGAAGATAAAGGGAATACTTTCCTGATAAATCAGACAGTAACTTTATCGTATCATCTCTAAACCCTCTTAGCATTTCATTCCATGCATAATCAATTTTTTCATCTGATACAAAGTTGCCGATCATTTTCCTGAGAGATGCCCTGAATTCATTTGCAGAGATCTGACCTTTTTCAAATTGAAGAAAGAAATTTTCCTCCTTGTTATATCTCTTCATCATTATTTCTTTGGTCAACCCTATTTCTCCAAAAGCATCAAAAGTTTTTTGCACATCCAGCTCAAGTAATACCCCTCCAAGGTCAAATATGATATTTCTAATTGAGTTCCTTTTTCCTTTCATCAACAAAAATTTAAAAATCACAAAAAACAAGTACCAAAATACAAATAAATCTCAATACTCAAATCACAATATTCAAACTGTTTCGTTTTGATAATTGATATCTTGATTTTTTTTGGTTAATTGAAATTTGTAATTTGGGATTTATTTGATATTTAAAATTTACTGTTCGGAACATTTATTAATTTTGAGTCCACTCAATTTTTAATTTTTAATTTCTAATTTTTAATTTCCTTGAATATTAAAGGACAACATTATCATACCATCTGGATTGACAGCACTGAGCCTTCGGTTGTTAAGGTTATTGACCAGCGTTTTCTTCCTTTTTCTTTCCAAATCCTTGAACTAAGAACTATTGATGATGTATATATGGCTATCCGCAATATGGCTGTCAGGGGAGCACCATTGATCGGTGTAACAGCAGCTTTCGGGATTTACCTTGCTTTGCAGAATAGCAGGGATAACGGGGCAAATCAATCAATTACAGGCATCGCCAATAAATTAAAATCAGCCCGCCCAACTGCAGTAAATCTTGCTATGGCTATTGACAGGATGCTTCAAAGTATAAAAAAAAGTGATTTGCCTGATGAGCAAATAAGGATCGCCCTTCAAACTGCCATCGGCTTGAAAAATGAAGAACTGGAGAACAGCCGGAAAATAGGTGTTTACGGATTGCCTCTTATTGAAAATATTGCTAATCATAAAAAGGATCACAAGGTAAATATCTTAACTCACTGTAATGCCGGCTGGCTGGCTTGCATTGATTGGGGAACAGCTACTGCCCCGATTTATATGGCTCATAATAAAGGCATTAACCTGCATGTATGGGTGGATGAAACACGCCCAAGAAATCAGGGAGCTCGTCTTACCGCATGGGAACTTGGTGAACATAAAGTCCCGCATACTTTAATAGCCGACAATACAGGCGGGCAATTAATGCAGGAAAGATTGGTGGATATGGTGATTGTTGGTTGCGACCGTATGACTCCGGATGGTGATTTTGCCAACAAGATCGGAACCTACCTGAAAGCACTGGCTGCAAAAGACAATAATATTCCGTTTTATGTGGCTCTTCCTACTACATCGATAGACAGAACATTGGAAAACGCAATACAAATACCTATTGAAAAAAGAGATCCTGAAGAGGTACTTAGCGTATCAGGCTGGTATAAAGATCATCCTGTTGATGTAAGAATAGCTCCTGATGATACACCGGCATTGAATTATGGTTTTGATATTACACCCGCACGCCTGGTAAGTGGACTGATAACTGAAAGGGGAACATGTAGAGCACAAAAAAGTGATATTTTAAAACTATTCTCTTCAGATGGAAAAATGGAATGATGGAAAAATGGAAAAATAGGATAAAGAAAATGTTTTAGTGAAATAAATTTCAAATTTCGAATATCAAATGATAAATAATAAAGTTAAGTATGATTTACAGAGACTTTAACATTTTTTATTTAACCCTGACGTTTTAGTCAGGGTGTGACCAAAGCGTCATCACATTCGACATTTATTATTTAAATGGTGAATTATTATATTTAAATCAATATTCCAGCATTCCAGTATTCCAGTATTCAAAAAAAAAACTATATATTAAATTAAAGAACCAATACAATAATATAACCTAAGTTATGGCAAAGATCGGTATTATCGGAGGATCGGGTCTGGAAGATCCTGATATCCTTAAAAATGCAAAAGAGATAAAGGTTGGTACTCCGTTTGGAGAACCCGGTTCATCACTTCTTATTGGAAAAATTGAAAATAAAGATGTAGTTCTTCTTTCACGACACGGCAGGGAACACACCATTCCGCCAACACAGGTTAATAACAGGGCAAACATCTACGCCTTAAAAGAGCTTGGATGTACACATTTAGTTACCACCACCGCATGTGGCAGTCTGAGAGAAGAAATAGGCAGGGGGGATTTTGTTTTTCCCGATCAGTTTATTGACTTCACGCGTCACAGGAAGATCACATTTTTTGAGAAATTTAATGAAGGAGATTTGAAACATGTCCCTATGGCTGATCCATTTGACAATAATCTAAGGGAGATACTCATTGATTCTGCAAAGTTATTACAACTAAAACATCATTCTGCAGGAACCATTATTACAATAGAAGGACCCCGGTTTTCCACCCGTGCCGAATCCCGGATGTTCAGGATATGGGGTGCTGATGTGATCAATATGTCAATAGCCCCTGAAGTGATTCTTGCTAATGAACTTGGTATCCCATATGCCACTATTGCCATAAGCACAGATTACGACTCATGGAAAGACGACGAGGAGCCGGTTTCATGGGAAGAAGTATTAAAAGTATTTAATCGGAATGTAAAAAATGTTATAAGGCTGATAATAAAAGCGATCTCAAAAATCGATTGATCTTAATCATGGTCTTTAACCTGAAGTTTTTTGCCTTTTAAAAAATTGTATATTATTTACTATTTATGTAATATTGCAGTCCCAAATAAAAACACGTTCTTATACATAACCAGTAACACACCCACCTCCCACCTCCCACATCCACTTTCAACTTTCAACTTTTTACTTTCTACTTTTTTTGGGGCCCATAGCTCAGCTGGTTAGAGCACCTGACTCATAATCAGGGGGTCGCTGGTTCGAGCCCAGCTGGGCCCACAAAACAAAATGCTGCTTCCTGCGGCATTTTTGTTTTGTACCCATGGCGGGCGAGAAGTTTATCCTGAGCGACTTTGAGCGAAGCGAAAAGGAGTCGAAGGGAGCCCAGCTGGGCCCACTTAATAATCAAGAAGTTGTGGTCTTTAAAGATTCTAGGCTTTCTTGTTAGTCCACATAAAATTAGAGATAATAAAAATCGATCCTTTAAATTTTTCTAAATCCTATTATAGTGCTAGATGGCTGCTTAATAACCTACAGCTTGAGTAGATAGGATAGATATCAATATCATTCAATTGGGAAAAGTTTTCCGTTGAAATTCGAATACCCTTTGATATTCGTTTTTCTTCCATAAAGAGACGCATGCTTTGCATTGAACCGCTATTACCTGATTTTACTTCTATTGGGACTATGCTTTCACCTTTTTGAATAAGGTAATCAACTTCAGCATTGCTGTTCCTTGCTTCCCTGTGCCAATAATAAAGTTCATGACGTCGATAACAGGACATCTGTTTGAGTAACTCCAAGCCAACAAATTGTTCTGCAATCCCTCCTTTGTTTATAGTATCAAACTCTTCCGAAAACAGAATCTCAGAAATATCCAAGCCAAGTAATCTTTGAAACAATCCCGTATCAATAAGAATCATTTTTTGTTTTTTATAATTACTTCCGGCACCCAGGGGTAGTCCGTTTGCTGATGTGTGGGTTACCGGAATAACCAAACCAGCCTTAATTAGTAATAATAAAGCTTCTTTTATTTGAAAATGTTTAGACGAAAGAGAAGCTTTTGAATAAACAAATTTTCCTCCTGATTGATTTACAACCGAAGTGAACACTTCGGTCAGTAAGGAAATCGATACACGCTTTTTATATTTCGAAAAATCATCCTTGTATGAATCTATCAGGTCATCCATTCTGTTTATGCACTCTAAAATGCCAACCCCTTGTGCGAAAGCAGAAACTACTGTCGGCATTCCTCCCAACAAAATAAACTTTTTAAAGTATTTTAATAATTGAGTATGAAAAGGAGTTAACAGGGGATTAGCAATATTGGATTTGTCAAGTAAGCTGATTAACTTATTCTCGCCAATTGCATTAAGAAATTCATCAAACGAAAAAGGATAAAGATACATCGAACGAATCCGACCTACTCCAAAAGAGGGTATATCAGAAAGGCTAAATTCTAACAATGATCCTGCCGCTATAATATGCAAATCGGGGATTTGTTCATAAAAAAATCGCAATGAATTTATTGCATTTTTACACGATTGAATTTCATCAAAAAAGATTAAAGTACTGCCTACTGTAATAGAGGTTTTGTAAAATATCTCAAGGCTTTCACAAATATCTTTTGGAATAATATTTCCATCGAAGAATGCGTGTACTTCTTTATGTGAATCAAAATTAACTTCAATGAATGTTTCAAAATGTTTTGCGAGTTCCTTGACTGTACTTGACTTCCCCACCTGTCTTGCACCACGTAACAGCAAAGGTTTCCTATCACTGGTATTTTTCCAATTTATTAATTTGATATCAATATTTCGCTTGAAATACATAATCAGTTTTCTTCAAATATACAATAAAAATAAAATATCCAAAGCGAAAATCGTATAAATAAGTAATTATTCCAAATCAAAAATACAGTCGTTTAAGTAAATATCCAAATCAAAAACAAACTGTTTTAATACCATTTATTACGAAAATGAAGGTAAAAAACATGATGTTTTATATCTTAATAGTGAGCTTAAAAGTAACTTTTGAGCTATAAAAGAATATAATTAAATTTATTAAGACAAAATGTTTGATACTTTAATGACAATAGAACAAAATCTATTGAATAATTATTGCTCTTTGTTTTCCTTCTTAATGCTGTTTTTCGGGAGGGTAAGTTAGGAATAGTATGCTTCTTAATAGTTATTATGTTCAAAAGGAGTTCGCACTACGTATGCACTACATATGCCATTTTCGATAATACGCAACAAGATATATTACAATACGATTATGAGTGATTTACCTGTCACTTTTAATGTTTTCCGGTGTGTTCATCCAATATTTATTATCGCCAATGTATTTAGATATGCAATTTTGTTCCAGGGACAAATATTGTAAGTAACAACTATCTGTTAATGGTAAAGATTTATAGGATACTTATCAACTCTGAAATCTGCGGTTCCCAGGCAAATTTTCCCGTTACCGGTTACTCCTTCCACAAAAACTTTAAAGCGAGAAAGGTCGTCGGATGTATAGAATGATAAGGAAGCTTTGCCATGTTCTGTAATGATGTCCGGGT
>JAGGXD010000202.1 GCA_021163295.1 Bacteroidales bacterium | reverse complement strand
GTATATAATATAACAACCTCGTAGTTTTAATAAATAAATGACAGCATCATATAAAAACAGAATTGTTACTCTCCTATTCCTTATCATCCTGCAGGCCGGGGTTCTATCAGAACTTTTAAGCGGACAGAAACAAATAATTATTGACAGTCTTGAAAATGAATTAGCACTTGTAGATAATATTAGCAGGATCAATTACATGATCGAATTATCTAAATTGTATTTTGAAATATCATTAAAAAAGAGTGCAGATTATGCAGATAGTGCGCTTATCGAAAGCAGAAAAATAAATAATAAAAAAGGAGAAGCGGACGCATTAAATAAATTAGGAAATATTCATTGGGTTACTTCGAATTATAACGCAGCAATGGAGCGCTATCTCGAAGCCCTTGAAATAAGAGAAGAAATCGGAGACAGTGCCGGTATTGCTGGTTGTTATAATAATCTTGGAATTATTGCATCAGAATTTAATGACTATGACGTTGCATTAGAATACACTCAAAAAGCATATGCTATTAATAATAGGATCAATAATGTTAGTGACATTGCCACCAATTGCAATAATCTGGGCACATATTATCATGAAATGAAAGAATACTCAAAAGCTTTGAACTATTATTTCACAAATCTCAATCTGTTGGAAGAACTCGATGATAGAACCAGTCTTAGCTTTACACTAAATAATATTGGGGAGATTTACAATGAAAATAAAAAATACAGTGAAGCATTACCATATTATTACCGTGCCCTGAAGATTCAGGAAGAAATAAATGAAACATCAGGCATTGCTGTTTCAAAACTCAATCTGGGTGATGTATATTTGAAAATGGGAGATCTTGAAAATGCTCATAAATTTCTTTATGAAAGTCTTAATATCAGTAAGAAGATTGGCTACCGGGACATTCAATCATACTGTTATGAGATCCTTTCTAAATACTATAAAGAAAAAGAGAATTTCAGTGAAGCTTATAAATACAGCCGGCTTTTTTCAGAAACAGAGGACAGTATTTTTTCCGAACAAACCAGCAAACAATTTGCTGAAATGCAGGTAAGTTTTGAGTCGGAATTGAAAGACAGAGAGATTGAACTCATGAAAAGGAATGAAGAACTCAGGAATCTTCATTTAATAAAACAAAAAAACAGGATTATTTACCTGGTTATATCCTTATTACTCATTATATTCCTTGTTTTGTTGGTAATTAGGAGTTATTTCCTCAGGAAGAAAAATTTACAGTCTGTTAAAAAGAAGAATGTTGAACTCTTCTATTCCAGCAAGAAGCTGAAAAAATCAGAGGTCCAGCTGAAGGATACTAATGAAAACATGGACAGGTTTTTTTCAATCATCGCACATGACCTGATCAATCCCTTTCATGCTCTTCTTACTCTTACTGAAATGCTAAATAATCAAAATGAAGAATTGAAAAAAGAAGAGGTGATCAAATACAGTCAACTTATAAATACATCTGCAAAAAATTTGTATAACCTGTTAAATAATCTCCTTCAATGGACCAAGGCCCAGACAGGGAAACTTGACAACAGGCCGGAATATCTTGATATTAATGACCCGGTAAATACTGTTATAGCAATACTCAGCATTGCAGCAAGGGAAAAGAAGATTAAATTGATTTCTTTTATTAAAAAAAATCACAAAGTATATTGTGATAAGAATTTACTATTGACCATATTAAGGAATCTTATTCATAATGCTATAAAGTACTCCAAAAACGGAGAGAAAATTGAAATTTCAACAGTAGTAAAAAACGGTTTTATTGAATTTTCAATAGTGGATAACGGAATTGGAATATCAAAAACTAACTTGGATAATTTATTTAAAATAAAACATTCATTTTCCACAAAAGGCACCAATAATGAGGAAGGTACCGGACTTGGTCTTATACTATGTAAAGAATTTGTTGAGATAATGGGAGGTAAAATATGGGCTGAAAGCAAACCGGAAACAGGAACAACTATTAAATTTACTGTTCCCAATAAAAATGAATAGAAAATTACAAAAAATTATGAGATATAAGTTGATCATATTACCGGCTTTCCTGGTATTATTGCAATTAGGCTCCTCTTTTGCCCAGTCAGAATTAATTGACAGCCTGAATACAAATCTAACTTTCGCTAATGACACTGAAAAAATTGACATTCTAATAAAACTTTCTTCTCTTACACAGAATATTTCTTATCAACAAAGCATTAATTATGTTACAGAAGCGAAAAAAATCGCTATTAAACTCGGGTATCAGAAAGGAATTGCAGATGCAATAAACAGAATGGGTGTTATCTATACAATTGATGAGAAATATAAAGAAGCAAAAGACTGCTTTTTTGAAGCAATGAAAATCAGGCAGATCATAAATGATTTAAACGGTCTTGCTTCTTCATATCATAATCTCGGTTTAGCTTACTTTCATCTCTCAAACTTTGATGAAAGTTTGAATTACTTCAATAAATTCTTAAATGTCAGTATGAAACTTGGTGATAATCAAAAAATCGCAGTTGGTTATCACAACCTTGCAGATTTTCATTTCCGTCTTGCTCATTTTGATCAGGCAGTTGACCTGAACAAAAAAGCATTGGAATATTATAAAAATTACAGTAATATTAAAGGTGAGATACAAATCCTATGGCAACTTGGAGATACGTATTTTGCAATGGATAAAATTTCACCTGCACTCGAAACATTGCAAAAAGGAATAGATTTGGGAATTCGCTCAGGCGGTAGAGAAAATGAACTTGCCATAATCGAACAAACTATTGGGAAGATATATTCAAAAATTGGCAATTACGATAAAGCGATGTATCATCTTCAGAATGCTCTGAATTATTCTAAAAAGGAAAATAACGATAAAGATATCAGAGATATTTACCTTCTAATGGCACAATACTCTGATAAGAACAAAAAATATCAGGAAGCATATGAGTACCATGAACAATATACTCTTTTAAAGGATTCTATCTATTCTGATATGAATAGTAAAAGAATTGAAAATCACAGGGTCAGGTATGATACGCGTCTGAAAGAGAATGAGCTAAAGTCACTGTATAAAAACATGGAAATTGAACTACTGAAAGTTGAAAAACGAACAACATTCAGAAATTATCTAATCGGTTTTATTATTATTATGTTAATCGGAATATCCGCTGGATATTTTAACCTAAAAATAAACAAGAAAAACCAACTAGTCATAATAAATACCAACAAGCGTTTAAAACACACATATTCAAAAATAACAAAATCGGAATTGGAACACCGGCAATTAAATATAACAAAAAATAATTTTCTTACCGTTATTTCTCATGATCTGATCACACCATTTAATTCACTACTTGGATTTACTGAATTATTATCAGAAGAAGCAGAGACAAATGACAGAGAAATAATAAGAAATTACAGCGGCATAATATATAAATCATCCAAAGAACTTTTCAACTTACTCGAAAACATGTTACAATGGTCAAGAGCTCTAAGAGATAAAATTTATTATCAGCCTGAATTATTCAGTATTGCAAAAACCATTGACAATATTATTAATATTCTCATGATACAGGCCGACAGGAAAAATATCAATATCACTACTGATATAGAAAGTACTCTATTCCCATATGCAGATGAAACCCTGGTTATTACAATAATAAAAAACCTGCTTGATAATGCAATCAGACACACACCTGCAAATGGTATAATTGAAATAAATGCAAAACAGAAAAATGAATATATATATATAAGTGTTTCAGATGAAGGGGAAAAAATTGCCAGGGAAGAGATAGCTGAACTCCCAGAATCAACTCATGTAACTTTTGACAAAGAAAGTGTTACTAAAACAGGGGCAGAATTGGCTCTTACAGTTGTCAGAGAGTTTGTTGAAAAGAACAATGGAAAGATATTCGCAGAAAACAAACAGGGGAAAGGTAATATTTTCACTTTTACATTACCAACAAAGAAAAAATAATTCAATATGACGAAAAAAGAGGAATTCTCATATCAGGATGCTATTACCGAGATTGAAACCATTCTTGAGAAAATGGAAAATGAAGAACTTGATGTTGATGTATTGTCCTTCCAGATAAAAAGGGTATCACAACTCATTAAGCTTTGCCGTGAAAAACTACATAAGACTGAACAGGAAGTAGAAAAGATACTTGATGAAATGGAAAAGGAAGAGGAATGAAAGGAGCGAGCTACTCCTTCCTTTGAGGATTAATCATATTTTCCGGCTTAAGCAGTTCATTAAGTTTCTCACTTGTTAGTAGTTTTTTCTCAATCACCAGGTCGTATACACCAATATTTCTTTCAAGAGCTTCCCTGGCTAACTTCGTACATGTTTCATACCCGAGAACCGGGTTCAAGGCAGTAACCAAGCCAATACTATTTTCAACCATGCTACGACAATTATCAGGGTTAGCAGTTATTCCTTCGATACACCGGCTTCTTAACGCTGACATTCCATTCTTAAGCATTTCTATTGATTCAAAAATACTTTGAACAATAACAGGCTCCATAACATTCAGCTCCAGTTGACCTGCCTCAACTGCCAATGTTACGGTAATATCATTCCCAATAACTTTGAAAGCAATCTGATTAACAACCTCAGGTATTACAGGATTAACTTTCCCAGGCATTATTGATGATCCGGGTTGCATTGGAGGAAGGTTAATCTCATTAAATCCTGCTCTGGGTCCGGAAGACAGAAGACGAAGATCATTAGATATCTTTGATAATTTTATTGCTAACCTTTTTATTGCAGAAGAATACATGACGAATGCCCCGGTATCCTGAGTAGCTTCAACAAGGTTCTTTGCTTTTTTCACTTTCAGCCCTGTTATCGTTCTTAAATGGCTTATTACTTTATCAGAAAAACCAGGTTTGGCGTTTATCCCTGTTCCGATGGCTGTCCCCCCCATATTTACTTCCAGAAATAAATTAGCATTTTCTTCAAGTCTTTGAATTTCTTCATCCAATGTTACTGCATATGCTTCAAACTCTTGCCCAAGAGTCATAGGAACTGCATCCTGTAACTGTGTACGTCCCATTTTTATTACAAACTCGAATTCACATGCTTTATCACGGAATGCATTTATCAATTCTTTTAATACAACAATTAAAGCTATATTGCTTTTTATCAAGGCTATTTTTATTGCAGTTGGATATGCATCATTTGTTGATTGTGATAAATTAATATGGGTATTAGGATGACAATATTCATATTGCCCTTTTTCGTAACCCATAATTTCAAGTGCCCTGTTTGCAATTACTTCATTTGCGTTCATATTAGTTGATGTTCCTGCTCCACCCTGGATCATATCAACAATAAAATGGTTTTGAAATTTCCCGCTGGCAATCTCTTTACATGCCTGTATTATCGCCTTATACTGCTTATCTTCAAGCAGCTTAAGTTCATAATTAGCATATGCGGCTGCTAATTTTACCTGTGCTAAAGACTCTATCAAGTCAGGAAAGAAATTTAGCAGTATTCCACTAATATTAAAATTCTCCAGAGCGCGAAGTGTTTGTATACCATATAGATATTCATATGGCACCTCCCGTTCACCTAATAAGTCATGCTCAAGCCTGGTTTTACCGGATTCATACTGAGCAGCCCTGTTAACCAACCTGTTATTAGCATGTCTCATTCTTCGTGAAATAACCCTGACAATATTTGAGAATACTTTAATTGATGTTTCCCCATACTTTCTAAAGAATTCCTTTTTAATGCATAAGATATCAGAAGGCACAATTACATGTGCCGAAGTTGAGTGCGGTGAATTATCATTCAATGAACCTTCACCAAGAAAATCGCCGGCACCAAAAAAAGCTAACTCCTTCTTAATTCCTGCTGCAGTTGTTTTACATAACTTAACTTCACCTGTGTAAATAATGTAAATATTTTCACGTGGTTCATTTTCCATGAATAATAAAGACCCTTCAGCATATGATTTCTCTTCAATATTCTCTGCTAATAGTTGCAGATCGCTTTCTTCTAATCCCTTAAAGAGTTCTATCCCTCTTATAAATTCAATTATCTTTTTCTTTTTCATTTATACATTTTATTAATCAATAACCAGCTATTAGCCCATTTTTACCTTTTTCAAAACAAAACAAAATTAAAATAAAAAACCGGGATGTAAATCCCGGTCTTTCAACCCTAAAAATTTAACCTAAAAACCACAAATTTCAATTGTTTTAGCTCTTAACCGAGAAATTTGCTCTATTACTCTCAGTGTTCATTTAAATAAACGTAAATAAGAAAAAAATGTTACAAAAAACAAAGAAATATTTATTTTTTTTTGTAATTATTCAGATTCTTCGCTTCGACTGCGCTCAGTATGAAAAGTCAGGAATGACTAAATTGAAGAAATGAGGAAATGGGGAGATGAGGAATAGAATGAATTAAAAATTAAAAAGTAAAAAGTAAAGAAGGAAGATGAGAAGATGAGAAAAGGAATAGAGGGAGTATAGGGAATAGAGGGAATAATGAAGAAGTTAAGTGTTCTCTTTACTCGTAACACGTAACCCGAAACTCGTAACAGCTTGAAGGAATAAAGAGGTGATGAGGTGATATTGTAATGTCTAAATTTTTAGGCTAATCTCATTATACTTTACATTTTTTGCCGACTGTGGACTGTAGACTGATTTTACATTCTTGTTTTAGAACCGGAAATTAAGACCTACAAGAAAATTCCTTGAAGCCTGTGGAAAATATCCATCCATTATTTTGTTTTCTCCATCAACAATATACCGGTAAACCCATGCATTTGTTTCATATTCCTCATTGAAAAGATTGTTAATCTGAAGCTTAACTCTAATCTGATCAACCCATTTTTGGCTAAATGAGTATTGAAAATTAAGATCGTTAACAAACCATGGATTAAGAATCCGGCTTTCGCCGGATGTGTTATCTATATATTGTTTGCCAACATATTTTGAAAACATTCTGATCTCGAAATTCTCAAACAGATTAAACTTGAAATTACTTCCCATAATAATTGCAGGTGAAAAAGAAATATCTGTCTCACCAAGATTTGTAGAAACCTGGCTCCAGGTATCCCAATTATCAACATATTCTGTAAAATTCTTTATTTTATTACGGCTTAAGGTAGCATTCATTTCCCATTCTATTTTATCCGCTATTTGAATTGCTGTCTGAAGTTCAATACCTGTCCTGTAACTTTTTTCAACATTTGTCATTACCGGAGAACCAACATCGTTAATTTCTCCTGTAAGCACAAGCTGATTATCATAATCCATAAAGTAAATATTCCCTGTAAAGCGGAAATCAGACAATCTTAAATTATATCCTAACTCATAATCCTTTAACATCTCAGGAACAGGAACAGGTCCTGCAGGGTCAGCATCAACGAAATTATGTCTGTTAGGTTCACGATGTGCAATGCCAAAGGAAAAATAGGCTGACTGGTTTTTATTTAGCTTTAAAAATGTTCCCAGTTTAGGATTAAAAAAGGTATAAGTATGCTTTTGTGTAATATTTCGTAAATCGTCATCAATCCCATCAATTATATAATCAATATGCCTTGTTTGCATATCTGCATAAAGGTTAAGTTTGGTAGAGAGATAGTAATTTATTTTACCATAGAGATTGATATCCGCCTTGGTAGCATCACTATTATACCATTCATGATTTAATTCTGAATCACCGGCATACCGTGCCCAGATAACTTTCCCGAAATGACCTCCGATATATTTGTTCCATGCCCCTCCTATGGATGCATCCCATTTATCTTTTTTGTATTTTAAAGAATATGTAACTCCATAAAAATCATTATCAAGCCATTTTCTGCGAATAAGATCTGTTTCTTCAATTAGGTTTGAACCTATCAGTATATTATCCATCTGATAATCAGAATAGTCCTCGTCTTCCTTATATTGTTCATAATATCCTTTTCCACCAGAATAATGCAAGCAAAGATTCAGATAAATACCCCGTTTGATCTCTCTTGAATACAATAATTGAAAATGATCCTGCCAGTAATTATCTGTTTCATTATCATAGTATTTTGTATTTCCCATTTCATCCAAATACTGACCCATACCGTTATAAGTACGGTTATAATCCAGAATAGTTGAAGGCACTCCATCCCAGGCCTGAAAGGTTTTTTCTTTACCCGACAAAATATTTACCCTGACCATATCTTTCTCTCCAAAATATGCCCCTGACACTGCAAAAGATTTCAAATCAGCTGTGGCCCTGTCAATATAGCCATCAGAACTGACCTTCGACATCCTGGTTTCAAAAGAAAATTTATCATTAATAAGACCTGAACCGATTTTTATATTATTTTTTAAAGTATTTAACGAACCGGCAATTGAATTTATCTCAGTAAATGGCTTCTTTGAAAATGTAAATGTCTTCAAATTTACAGTTGCTCCAAAAGCACCTGCTCCATTCGTTGAGGTACCTACTCCACGCTGTATCTGAATATTATCAACCGAAGATGAAAAATCAGGCATATCAACCCACCATACACCATGCGATTCAGAATCATTTAAAGGTATTCCGTTAACAGTAATATTTATTCTTGTCAGGTCAGTTCCCCTGATCCTGAAACTTGTATAACCCACACCGGTCCCGGCATCAGAAGAAGTAACTAGTGAAGGAGTTAATCTTAACAGGTACGGAACATCCTGTACAAAATCCATTTCCCTGATTTCGCTTTTAGATACAGTAGTTGATGCAACAGGCATAGTTTCACTCGCCCTGATAGTTGAGATGATAACTTCATCTGCCAGATAAATAGATCTTTCCAGTGCAATTTTTATTTGTGAATTTTTCTGTACATTAATTTCCTCCCTCTTTGTTTCATAACCCATATATGAAACTTTTAAAGTATAGCTTCCGTTATTCACATTGCTAAAAACAAATTCCCCGGACAGACCGGTAGAAGTTCCCAGATAAGTACCTTCCAGAATAACATTAGCTCCGATTAAAGAAGTTCCATTTGTGTCTTCTACAATTCCGCTCACCTGAAATTGCCCGAAAACTACAAACGAAGAATAGAAGAACACCAATAATAGCATTACTCGTTTCATAATAACGTTTGTTTAAATTTGATACTGTCAGGGGGGCTTATTCCCTACACCGGCACTACCCGGATCAGGTTCAAAGGGTTTGATCTCAGCCCTTAATATTGAGGCACCCCCATAATTACAACAAAGGTATGGAAAAAAGGACATAAAAAAAACCGATCCATTTAAGATCGGTTTTATTCATTCTAGTTTAATCCTACAAATTAATTCTTTTCCACTTTCAGAACCTCAGAGATAGCTTTTTCAAAACTATCTTTAGGTAATGCTCCAACAGCCATTTGTGGTTGTGCATCTTTTGGAACAAAAAGTAATGAAGGAATACTCCTAATGCCAAACATACCGGCTAGTTCTTGTTCTTCTTCAGTATTTACCCTATAAATATTGATTTTGCCTTTATATTCCTCAGCAAGTTCATCAAGAATCGGAATAACTATTTTGCATGGTTGACACCAATCGGCATAAAAATCAATCATACACGGAATGTCACCTTCAAACTTCCATTCTTTATTTTTTTCAAAATCAAAAACTTTTTCTTTAAATGTTTCCTTTGTCAAAAATTCAGCCATTACAGTCATATTTTACGTTTAATAAATAATTTCAAAGATATAATACTTATTTACAAAAGGCATACCATAAATCAAAATTGAAAAAATCTTCTGTTTCTGTTCCATAAATTGTAATTTTGTCATGAATTTAGTTCTAATTGTCATATATACATATGAAGAAATGTCTTAATAACCCCATTTTCAGGATAATATCTGAAGTTGTCACAAACGAAAATGTTGAAACATATGTTATTGGTGGATATGTCAGGGATTTTTTATTGAATCGAATGTCCTCTGACAGAGATATTGATATTGTTGTAATTGGTAGCGGTGTTAAAATAGCAAAAAAAATAGCAAAAAAAATTGATCCGAAAATTAAAGTTGCTGTTTTTAAGAATTTTGGAACAGCAATGTTCCGCTATAAGAATCATGAAATTGATTTTGTAGGTGCCAGAAAAGAATCATACCGGCATGATTCCAGAAAACCTTTTGTTGAAAATGGCACACTTGAAGATGATCAGAAAAGAAGAGACTTTACAATCAATGCAATGGCTATAAGTCTTAACGAAGAATCTTATGGTAAGTTTGTTGATCCATTTGACGGGCTGGATGATTTAATGGATAAGACCATACGAACACCAATGAAGCCGGACAAAACCTTCTCGGATGATCCTTTACGTATGATGCGTGCTATTCGTTTTGCCACACAGTTAAATTTCGAGATAGCAAAAAAAACACTACTTGCTATTTCCAAAAACAAAGAGAGAATAAAGATCGTATCCCCCGAACGTATCATTTCCGAGTTAAATAAAATTATTTTATCCGATTCACCATCAACAGGATTCAGAATATTAGACGAAACAGGTCTTCTTCCCCTTGTTTTCCCGGAATTACATAGTCTTAAAGGAGTAGAAGAAGTAAGTGGGAAGCAACATAAAGATAATTTCTATCACACACTGGGAGTATTAGATAATGTAGCAAGTAAATCAGATGATTTGTGGCTCAGGTGGACAGCAATATTGCATGATATTGCGAAACCCAGGACGAAGAAGTTTGATGCAAAAATCGGCTGGACTTTTCATGGACATGATTTTCAGGGTGCGAAAATGATCCCCGGTATATTCAGGAGATTGAGATTACCTCTTAACCATAGGATGAAGTATGTAGCAAAGCTTGTAAGACTACATTTGCGACCAATTGCTTTGATACATGAAGAAGTAACTGACTCGGCATTACGTCGCTTATTATTTGATGCCGGTGATGATATTGACGATTTAATGATGCTCTGCGAAGCTGATATTACCTCAAAAAATGAAAAACGAGTAAAACTATATCTTAAGAATTTTGAAATTGTCAGGGAAAAGTTAAAAGAAACTGAAGAAAAAGATGCAATACGTAATTTCCAGCCACCTGTTCCGGGGGATATTATTATGGAAACCTTCGGACTTTCGCCCTGTAAAGAGATAGGTATTATAAAGAATGCTATTAAGGAAGCTATTATGGATGGGAAAGTACAAAATGATTATGATTCGGCTTATAGTTTTATGCTTGAGAAAGGAAAAGAAATGGGGCTGAAAGTCAAAAGTTGAAAGCTGAAAGTTGTTTGTTTGTTGACATGGAATTAGTTACCTGTACTTTTATGCAAAGTAAGACAGATAGGTAAATGATCACTGAACCCTTCCATATACCTGTAACCGCTGTAGGTTCGAAAAGGCTTTCTACCGGGAATATCCTTTTCATCCTCAAGCAAAAAATCAGGGCAGAAGATATTAACATCGTTTTTACCGGCATGCCAGCCATTTTTATTATTCAGTAATCTCGCAGACACAATAAATTGATCCATATTTTCCCATAATCCTTTGTATTTAAGTGTTCCTACTTCCTGATCACCCATTGCTAACCCCGACAAATTACAAAGACTATTATCAACAATAGAATCAATATTTGTCTTAGCCTGCAATACTTGTGATAAACTGGCATCACCAGGTTCATCATTAAAATCACCCATGATAATTACTTTTGCATCTGGAGATACATTAAGAATTGAGTCAACCGCTTCGCGCAGTACCTTAGCAGCAATATTACGGTAAACCTGAGTATTAATTACGCCCTGCCACCTTGAGGGCCAATGGTTTACAAATATATGCAATGTGTCTGTTGAAATTATTCCTTTTGTATATAAAATATCTCTGGTTCTGAATAATTTATCATCAGGGGATAAAACCTTATAAAACTTCACATCAACCGGAAAATAATTTTTCTCCCGGTATAAAAGTGCAACATCTATTCCCCGCCTATCCTCTGAATCCTTATGAAGAAAACGGTAATTTTGTTTTACAAGAGGAGTATTTGTTATAAGATCAGATAATACCTGCTGGTTTTCAATCTCGCATAAACCTATAAGATCAAAGCCTTGCCATCCTCCTGCAGCAGCAATAGTCTTATATATCTTAATAAGCTTTTGCCTGTATCTGTAAAAGCTCCAGTGCCGTATTGCATCAGGAGTAAATTCATCGTCATCAGTAAGAGAATCGTTCAACGGATGAAACAGGTTTTCAACATTATAGAACAAAATACGCGAAATTTCTTCATTAGATTTTTTATCAACCTGTGTATACCCAGGTTGAGTATGAAAAAGAGATAGAAGAAAAAGCAAGATGATTTCTATACCTATTCTCATAAGCTGATTAATGATCTTCTAATCTTTCATATGCACCAATATCCGGACCTGAATCATTTATTCTGCTATTTCCTAAAATATCATTCGGGAAACGCATTCCTATTTCCTGAGAGCCTTTATCCAAAACGAAAGCGCATGAATCCAGATGAAAATTCATACTGTCAGCCGCGATAAAACCGGGGGCATTATTAATGAATATATTATTATAACTCATTGGATCAGAAACATCTATTTCAGAGTCATCAACTTTAATCAAACAATGGTCAAAATAATATTGAAAACTACCTACACCTTCAATCATATCAAACCCAATTTCTGTTTCCATGTCACCATAAATAATACAATTCCCGAAAGTAGCCATTTCTAACTCACCGGTAAAAAGAGCTGTATCATTAAGATTATAATAATTTGTAATTAGCACTGTTGGTGTTGACCGGTTAAAGTATCTCCAATTATTTGAAACGGTACAGTGATTAAATTCATACTCCCCTCCTGTGGTTAACGCAATTCCATAAAAACCACAATTTGCGATTACACAATTGGAAGCATCGATTTTTGCATTAATAGCTGATATACCGGCAAAATTCATTTGAGTAATAATGGAATTTGAAATAGTCAAATTGGCTGGTTCTTTTTCAGAATAAAGATTACCAAGATGCAAACCTGTTGTTCCATTTCGTATTTCCAGATATTCAATAACATTTCCAACACTGCCATTCAGAAAGTATAATCCACCCCACTGACCCGGAATTTCAGCATATTCACTTTCAAGCCGGTCACCCTGGAAAATAACCGGTTCTTCTACTGTTCCATGTATTTCAAGGTTTCCCATGATATACATGGTTGAATTTCTATGGAAATGCACCCTAACACCAGGATCCAGAGTAAGCTTTTGCATGCTATCAATCAACATGCTGTTATAAACAAGGTAAGGCTTATCATTTATCCATGTCTGAGTCTGGATAATTCCCCCATTTATCAGATGGACATCTTGTCCCCAGGCAATCAGATCAATATCCTGAAAATTGCCATTTGTAATAAATACCACCGAATCTTTAACTACCAAAGGACTATTCTGATTTTGAGGATCAACAGTAACTTCAACAAAAATATAAAGGCTATCACCGGCAGGTAGTTCAATATTTTCAAGCTGCAAAGCCTTCACACCATCAATATTTAATCTGAAGTTAGAACTTTCTTTACCTGCCAGATAAATTTCTGATATTTTTAAAGCTTTGTTATAAGGATTGATTACCTGGAAATGTTTTGTTGTTGAACCAATTGTAGTAAATACAGTATCAAACATAACAGTATCACATGAAAATTTCAGACTTCCGGAATCACCGGTAAAAAATCTCTCCTTTTCACAAGAGAATAACAATAATATTATCCCCGAAATAATCCATATTTGTTTAATCCACCAGCGAAAAAACAATCTTTTATGGCTTTTCATAAAGCTAATGATAGCCCATTTATTTTGCATTCCGGTAAAAAATTCACCCCTTCACCTCATTACCTCATCACCTCATTACTCCTCTTCCCATTCTTCCACTATTCCATATTTCCAGTATTCCAATCTTTCAGAATGTTATCTCCTCTCCGTTGTAGAAATCCAGTATTTTAAGACGCAACAGATATTCATACTTAGCCTGCAACAAATCAGATTGAGTTTTAGAAAGATTATTCTTAGCAATATTATAGTCTATTGAGCTAACCAGCCCAACATCAAATTTCTCACTTGTATATTCGAAAGCTTCCAACATTGATTCAACGGCATCAATTGAAGAATAGTATTTTTCAAGTGCTGAAATTGCATCACTATTTGCTTGCTGTATATTCTTGTACAGGGTTTGTTTTGATTGTTTTAAATTATATTGTGCATCCAGCATATTAACTTTTGCAATGCTAATATCTCTATGGATCCTCAGCTTATTAAAGATCGGAACAGATAATCCAAGGGTGATTTGCTTATATTGATTATCTTTTAGCTGACCATCCAGAGGATAATTAACAGAGGGATTAAGTGGATTTATTGCATTTTCGTTATATCTTGAATAATATAATCCGCTTAAATAAAGTTCAGGACTCCTCCTGCCACGGGTAATAGCCAGAGCCTTTTTCTGGCTTTGCAACATATATTCTGCACTTTTTACTTCCGGCATATTTATAACAGCATAATTAAAAACAGAATCGGTTAAAACTACAACCGGCTGTTTTTCTATTGTCAGGTTTTCAGGAATAACAATACTAAACTCTTCCGGACTTTCCAGATCAAGTAATTGCATAAGTGTAAGTTTTGAAATTCGAAGCTGGTTTTTTCTTTGGATAATATTTAATTTTTCACCTGCAGCCTGAGCCTTTATCTCAAGAAGTGTTCCTTTAGAAACACTTCCGACTTTCACCAGTGTTTCAGTCTTATCTACCTGAATCATTGTAACTTCAAATTGATCCTTAGCTACATTTAATAATTCCTGATCAAATAAAATCTGAAGATATGCAGTTGCAATATATATTGAAATATCATTTTTTGTTTTTTCAACGTCTTCAATTGCACTTTTAAGATTATATTTTTGTTGTTTTATTGAATTATGGGTTTGCAATCCATTAAAAACTGTTATATTACTTCTAAGTCCCATGCTACCCTGCTGTTGTTTCCTGTTTTCCCACTGATACTCTTCAAGGTTTAATGACCGTCCGGAACTATATATATGATCGAACCCGGCATTCAAATTAGGCAATAACTCAAATTTCGATTGTTTATAATTTTTGTCTGCAATCATGCTTTGAAGTTCCTGTCTTTTTATCTGGATATTATTATCCATTGCATATTGAATACACTCCTTCAGTGTCCATGCTCTTACAGAGGTTTGACCTGATAAACCTGGACATGATAATAATCCGGTTATCACAAGTATCATTGATATTCTAAGTCCTTTTTGGCACATAATTTCCCTCACTAATTATTGAAATTACAAATCCATTCAGTAATAATACCTAAACTGGCAAATATTTCAAATCCTATTTCATTTTCTTTCTATATAGAACCTGAATAAAACTTGCATCTTCGGCAGGATTAAAAATTTGAATCAGCTCCCATTCCTGGCTGTAATCATTTATAGCAGTTTTTAAACGCGTAATCCTGGCCAACGATTTCGAAAGTTCATCTCTTTCAACTGATAATTCATCCTCAATATCCCATGGAAAAGAAACAACCTTAAAATCATAACTGATTTTTTCTTTACCGATTTTCAGTTTTATTTCAGCACTTTGATCTGAATTAAAACCTGGTATAGGAACACATAATTCTCTCATTTTTGACAAGTATTTATTAAAAAATCAAAAAATATATTTCTTCAGGATAATACGTAGTAGAGTTAAAAGTTATAAAGTTTGTTTAATATTTTCCGTTACAATATGTCCATCAAACAGTTGAATAATTCTATGTGCATATTCAGCATCACTGGGTGAGTGAGTAACCATTACAATGGTTGTCCCTTCCTTATTCAAATCAGTAAGCAGATTCATCACCTCTTCTCCATTAGCAGAGTCAAGATTACCTGTTGGTTCATCAGCAAGTATAAGTTTGGGGTTGGCAACAACAGCACGCGATATTGCTACTCTTTGCTGCTGACCGCCAGATAATTGCTGTGGAAAATGTTTCTTCCTGTGACTGATCTTCATTTTTTCGAGTACAGCTTCCACCTTTTTTTTCCTTTCTGAAGAGGATACTTTCATATAAAGCAAAGGCAATTCAACATTCTCAAAAACGGTAAGTTCATCAATAAGATTGAAACTCTGAAACACAAAACCCATGTTTCCTTTTCGCAAATTGGTACGATTCTTTTCCGAGAATTTTGACACTTCAACATCATTGAAATAGAGTTCTCCGTCAGTTGGGTTATCTAATAAACCCATAAGATTTAATAATGTTGATTTACCGCATCCTGAAGGACCCATTATGGCAACAAATTCACCATTTGAAATCTCCATTTGGACTTTATTCAGTGCAGTTGTTTCAACCTCATCTGTTCTGAATATTTTTGTCAGGTTAACTGTTTTAATCATAGCTTTCCGAATTAGTTTATAGATCAATTTATGTTTATTTTAAAATTAGTTTATCTGCATCACCAAAATTATCATACCCTGATGTCACAACCCGTTCTCCGGGTTTAAGACCTGAAAGGACTTCATAAAATCGCGGATTCTGGCTTCCCAAAGAAATTTTTCTCTTATAAGCAAAATCCCCTGACTGGTCTACAACATAAACCCACTGCCCCCCGGTGCTCTGATAATATCCTCCACGGGGAATTAACAAAGTCTTTTTAGGTTTTCCAAGCTCAAGCCTTATACGACTTGTTTGTCCTATTCTTATTGTTTCTGGTATGTCATCGACAAATTCCATATCTGAAAAAAATCTTCCGTTTATTACTTCCGGATATATCTTTTTAATTACTGCCTTGAATGAAGTACCTGAGAAATCACAACTACCTGTTAAACCCCTGGACACTTTTGAGATAAAGTATTCATCAATATCAACTCTGAGCTTATATGAATCAAGAATATTGATCTGACCAATACGCTTGCCCCTACTGATAACCTGGCCTACTTCAAGATCAAGGCTGGCAAGTTCGCCTGATACAGGTGCTCTGTAATTCAAGCTTTCAAGCCTTTGTTGTACCAAAGTAAGATTTGATTGCATTCTACTAAGTGATGCTTGAAGTTCTCCTACCTGAACACCTCTGAAAACTGAATCTTTTTGTAGATTTTCACGTAATAACTCAAGTCGCTTATTTGAAAGATCATACTCTTCCTTCGAAATATTAAATTCTTCTTCCGAAATATGTTTGTCTTTGAATAGTATTTTATTTCTTTTAAAAGCGCGTTTTTGTTGTAGGATATTAGTTTGCAGTTCAAGTAACTGGCTTTTTGAATTCAGAGTCTGCTGTTCCATCAACAATCTGGCTTGCCTTAACTCGTTTGAAGTCCTTGAAACCAACGCCTCATAATTAGAAATTTCAAGGATAAGGCTTGTATTACTAAGTTTCACAATAATATCACCCTCTTCAACCATATTCCCCTCATCAATAACTATGTCTTCTACCCTGCTTCCCCCCTCTGTTGCATCCAGATAAATTGTTTTAATTGGTTCCACAACACCTGAAACAGCAATATAGTTTTTAAATAAACCTACTTTTACCTCTTCAATACTCACTTTATCTAAATCAACATTGAGTTTACTGCTTTTATCACCAAAAAATATGTTATACAGAACCAGAATTCCAATGATAACGAATACCGATATCCAAATTGTCTTTTTGCTTATTCTGTTCTTTTTTTCAATTTGTCTGTCCATTCCACCAAATATTATTATTTATCTTCATAATGTGCATTTTTCATGCCAAATCATATATATTGCTATTTTCTAGCCCGTTACACAATTTTACTATTTACTATACATTCAAAAAGTGTTCGATTTTGGAACATGTAAAGTACGAAATCGGACAGTTATAAAAATTCATTTGTTTTCTATCTCAAACATTTTAAAAATAATTTATCTTTATCTTGTAAAATATTATAATGATTGTACATCAAAAAAAACTATATGGTTAATAAAAAGGGAAGAGTATTGGCTATTGACGATAATGAAGACATCCTGTTCGCGTTAAAACTTCTTTTAAAATCTCATGTTGAAGTTATTGATACATTAAATGATCCTTCAAGGATTCCTGACTACATTTCAACAGGGAATTGGGATGTTATTTTACTGGACATGAACTTCACAAAAGATGCCATTAGCGGACAGGAAGGATTTAGCTGGCTTGCTGAGATCCTTAAAATTGATCCTTCAGCTATTGTGGTTTTTATTACGGCTTATGGAGATGCTGAAAAAGCAGTTAAGGCAATAAAAGCAGGTGCTTCAGACTTTGTATTAAAACCCTGGCAAAATGAGAAGTTACTTGCAACAGTTTCATCTGCAATAAGATTAAGTAAGTCGCAACGCGAAAACATTGACCTGAAAACAAAACAGAAAGAATTCAGTGCCACGCTCGATCAGCCATTTCATGAGTTTATCGGAAAATCACCTGAGATGCAGGAAGTTTTTACTACAATTTCCAAAGTTGCTAAAACCGATGCCAACATACTTATCCTTGGTGAAAACGGAACCGGAAAAGAACTTGTAGCAAGGGCTTTACACCGGAATTCTGCAAGGAAAGATGAAATATTTGTTAGTGTTGATCTTGGTTCAATAAGTGAAACTTTATTTGAAAGTGAGCTGTTCGGCCATGTAAAAGGGGCATTCACAGATGCCAGCAAAGACAAAACAGGGAGATTTGAAATTGCAAGCGGAGGGACATTATTTCTTGATGAAATCGGAAATCTTTCCCTGCCTCTCCAAACAAAACTTCTAACAGTAATTGAACGTAAAGAGGTTACCCGTGTTGGCTCCAATAATCCCACACTGATTGATGTTAGGTTGATATGCGCAACCAATACTGATATACACCAGATGTTGGACGATAATTCATTCCGACAAGATCTTTTATACAGAATTAATACTGTTGAAATTCATCTCCCTCCCTTAAGAGAAAAGACCGGAGATATTTCATTATTAACCAATCATTTTGTTAAGCTTAATGCAAAAAAATATAAAAAGTCAATCAAAGGAATCAGTTCTGCCGCAATGAAAACATTAAATCAGTATTCCTGGCCTGGAAATGTCAGGGAACTACAACATGCAATTGAGAGAGCAATTATTTTAAGCGATTCCGAGATATTACAACCAGAAAATTTCATTCTTTCTTCCCCGAAAAAAATGAGATCAGAAATTGAAATTGATACGATGAACCTGGAAGAGGTTGAAAAAGTAATTATTACTAAAGCAATGAAAAAACATGGGGGGAATGTTACTCAAGCTGCTGAAGAACTCGGATTAACACGTACTTCCCTTTATCGAAGAATGGAAAAACATGGTATTTAAAAATTTCAGACTCAATGCCGGATTAAGAATTTTGTTACTTATTGTAACAATCTTTCTGTTATTATTCACTTTAATGAATAAACATGTACTTACTACTGTCCTTTTGGGGATATTTACTGCTTACCAGATTTTTTCACTTTATCAATTTGTTGACAGAACCAACCTGCATCTTACCAGTTTTCTTGAATCTATTCGTTTTTCAGAGTTTACAAGATCATTCAATGTTGAAGGAATGGGTGCTTCTTTTGACCAGCTCAACAAAGCCTTCAATGATGTCATTCAAGATTTTCAGGCAATAAGGTCAGAAAAAGAAGAACACTTCCATTATCTTCAAAACGTAGTACAAAATACTGATGTGAGTATTATCGCATATTTAAAAGACGGAACTGTTGACATGATCAATAAAGCTGCTAAAAAGCTTTTCCAAATAAGTGATCTGAAAAATATAAAAGGTCTTGAACATCTTAGTCCGGAACTTGTACGGACATTATTAGATTTTAAACCCGGTCATCATTACCTTATAAAAGTACAGGATGAAGATGACTTGCTACAACTGGCAGTTTTCGGGACTGAAATTAAATTAAAAAATAAATTCATCACTCTGGTTACAATTAAAAACATACAAAATGTTCTTGAAGATCAGGAAACTGAAGCATGGCAAAAATTAATCCGGGTTCTTACCCATGAAATAATGAATTCCATTACACCAATTGCATCTATCTCTTCAACTCTTGATATTATGCTTAAGGAAATCAGGGCAAAGGAGGAAAAGGATGATGAATGTGAAATGGACAAAGATACTGTTATAGAGTTACATAAAGCTTTACAAACAATCAACAAAAGAAGTACAGGGCTACTGCATTTTGTCAATACCTACAGGAACTTAACAAGAATTCCAAAGCCAAATTTTAAAATAACAAATGCTAAAGATATATTCGAAAATATCATTCATCTGATGGGAGATGAAATTAATAAATTTAACATTACTATTAACATTCGGATTGAGCCCGAAGATCTACAGGTTTCAGCTGATGAAGAACTAATTGAGCAGGTTCTTATAAACCTGGTAAAAAATTCTATTCATGCACTTGAAAAAAAACCTGATGGTATTATTATTCTAAAATCTTTCTTTAATAAAAGAGGCCGGCCAACCATGCAGGTTATTGATAACGGACCGGGAATTTTACCGGATGTACTTGATAAAGTATTCATCCCGTTTTTTACAACTAAGCCAAAAGGATCCGGTATTGGTTTAAGTTTATCGAGACAGATACTCAGATTACATGGCGGAACAATTACTGCTTATTCTAAACCTGATGCTGAAACAGTTTTTTCCCTGACTTTTTAGTGTCTTCTTAACAATTTAATATCTATTTAACCAGCGGTATCTCCTTGCATTATCTCCGAATTTAACAGCTATTATAAACTCATGAGAACCAAAACTGTACTTTCGTATGTTAGAAAGAGAATAATCGAAGGCATACCCAAAATAATACTGACTAACCTTAATACCGGCCATAATAACTATAGCATCATTTGTACGATAAGATAATCCTGCCCAATAATCACTTTTATAGAAGACTCTGGCATTAAAGTCAATCTGAAAACTACGAAAACTATCAGATGATTTCATAAGAATTGAAGGTTGAATAACAATCTCCGGTGTAACATCAAATTTATATCCCCCCATGATATAATAGTGCCTTAGTAGCCGATAGTTTGTATAAGATTGATTACCAAGCTTTAATGCAGATCTTAACAATTGTGTAGCGGATACACCAACAAATAGTTCGCGTGTATGAAAACACACACCAAAATTTGCATCAGGAATAAATATTACCTTATCATATTCCATTAAATATGGATCGTCCTGGTCAAACAAAACAATCTCGTTTTCATCAATTGAGAACTGAAACGCATTAACTGATATTCCAAATGAAAGTTGTTTATCATCCATTGGTATATGATACGCGTATGTCATTTGAAACCCGGTTCTGTCAATTATGCCATTCTTATCGTTAAAAACATAACCACCTAATCCAACACGACCTTCACGTGAAGGACGTGTAATTTTCCTGCGTACTGAAGTTGATTTAGAAATATAACTTGTCTTCAGCAACCTGGTTTGGACACTAAGAGCATGTGTTCTTGGAGCACTGCTTATCCCAAGCCATTGCTCCTTAGCAGTCAGGTTAATCGAAGTATAACCATCATTCCCGGCTAATGCAGGATTCAACAAGAATCCATTCATCATATACTGACTATAATTTGGCAATTGTTGGCCAAAAGCACTGATTGAATGAATAAAAAGCACAAAGAATCCAATATATAATGTTAGCCTATTTCTCATAAATGCCTCAATATTACAAAATTTTCCGCTATCTGACAATCGTTACACTTCCAACAATTGGTTTTGACCCATCTCCAAGGTCAATGATATAGTGATACGAGTCCATCGGAAGCTCTTTTCCTTTAAATGTTCCATCCCATGGATTTTGATTACCATCATCAGACCTGTATACTAATTTACCCCATCGCGTATAAACTTCAATTGTTGCGTTTGAATATAGATGAATATTCTCAATTCTCCATACATCATTCTTGCCATCTCCATTTGGAGTTATAACAGTTGGTATCTCCGTCACACAATTCTCACCGATAATATTAACGGTAGCTGAATCTGTCTTTATACACAGGTCTGCATCCGTAATTTCAACTGTATAGGTACCACTAATTATGTTAGTTAAATCTTGTGTTGTTGCAGAATTCGACCATAATACCGTATAGGGTGTTGTACCTCCACTAATACTCAGCGCGATAGCTCCATCAGGAACTCCCGGGCAGCTTGCATCAGTAGTTTCAATTTCAGTCGTAATTGGAAGAGGCTCAACAATGGTCATTATTTCAATCCAACTACACCCGGCTGCATCTGTAATGGTTACAGAATAATCCGTTGGAGCTAAACTATCAACAATCTGTCCTGTTTGTCCATCAGACCACAAGTAATTATAAGGCTGGATTCCTCCGCTGATGCTGATTGCTACCCGTCCATTATTTTCACCAAAACATGTAACATCTGTTACCGATACTGAAACATCCCAGGCTGCCGGCTCATAAATAGTAAAAGTACTGTCTAAAGAACAGCTATTTGCATCTGTTACTGTAATTGTATAGTCCCCTGCAGTCAGATTACTCAAATCTTCAGAAGCTGGACCAAAACTCCAGCTATATGTATATGATCCTGCACCACCACTCGCGGTTATGTTTATTGCTCCATCATTTCTATTGTTACATGTCACATCTGTATTTACATGGTTAATCACTATTGGCAGTGGTTCAGATATTGAAATTGCAGTATCTATAGTACAATTATTTGCATCTGTAACTACTACAGTATATGTGTCTTCAATTAAATTACTAACATCTTCTGTAGTTGGTCCGTGACTCCATGCATAAGAATAATTTGTTGTGCCACCGGTAACGGAAATATCTATTGTACCGTCACCTTCTCCATAACATGTAACATCGGTTTTTGTAGAACTAATAACAAGATTTGCCGGTACTACAACAGTAATCCCACTACTAACTGCACTACATCCTGTAATTGCATCAAGCACTTCAACAGAGACAGTCTCTCCGTCATTTATTAAATTGGTAATATAGGTATTTATTAATCCGGGTCCCTGAATACTCGTTCCATCAATAAAAAATTCATAAATATCACCACCGCCTGCAGTAAAAGTTACTGTTTCACCGATACATATTGTATCATTTAGATCACTACTTGTTAATGTAGCTACAGGAACAGGATTTACTACTACAGTATATGTACCTGGTATTGCACTGTTACCACTTGCATTTACACCAACTACCGTAACATTTCCGCTTACAGCAGTTAAACTATAATCAACTATAATCAGAGTATCATCCGCAGCACCAATAATTGTGGCACCTGCAGGGACTGTCCATAAATATGATGTTGCCCTGTTAACAGAATCAATTGCATAGGTAACTCCAGGCTGTCCGGCACATACAGTATCATCACTTGCCGTTATAGGTCCGGGATTTTCCGGTAATGCTATTACAGTAACTGTAGCTGTTGTACCAAAATCAGTACCGGTACAATTTGCATCGCTTACAGCTGTTACGGAATAGGTTGTTGTTACAGCAGGGCTAATACTTACTGTATATGGACTTGTTGCCTGGTTTGTTATATTTACCGGTGTTGTTCCATCTGTATAGGTGAAATCCCATGGGCCGGTACCTGTCAGTGTTATGCTGATATTAGTACTTTCTCCAAAATTTATAGTTGTTGTTCC
>JAGGXD010000268.1 GCA_021163295.1 Bacteroidales bacterium | reverse complement strand
TATGGGTCACCCCAAACCACCTTGCCACTTGCTAATGCTTCCAGGCGTTACCCCAGCGCATAAGGGACTTGCACCCTCTGGACTTTCTTTTATTCAAAGAACTTTACTAAATTTACCATTCAAGGCATACACATGCTCTAAATTCAAGCGGGCGGAAAGTGTTAATATGAAACAGATTACAAGTAATGAACAACAGTGCAACCTAAAAGAGAAGTGCAAAAAAATGCCCGCCAAAATTTATAGCTGATCGTTGGCGGTCATTGTAACGCAAAGCCAGAGCAGCAAATACAAGTTAAAAATTATCATAACTTTGGACTAATAATTACAGAGTGACAGAATAGATGAAATTAAAATAATGAGTAAGGCAAAAATATCCATACGTTTTTTTGATGACCGCGAAGTGCGAGCAGTTTGGGACGTGCAACATGCCAAGTGGTGGTTTAGCGTGTTGGATATTGTAGCTGTGCTTAATGACCAAGATGACTACACCAAAACCCGTAACTATTGGAAATATCTTAAAGCCAAATTGAAAAAAGAAAACAACGAGTTGGTTAGTACCACTACCCAACTGAAACTTTTAGCAAGTGACGGTAAACGATATTTAACAGACATGTTGGATTTTAACGGTATTATTGCCTTAGGCAAAGAATTTCCTGGTAAAAAAGCAAACCGATTTATAGATTGGTTTATAAACAATGATGAAAGTATAGACGGAAAAAGCAAAACAAAAGCCTATGCCTTATTTGAAAGTTCTTTTTTCAATAGCATAGAAGTTGGCACGGCCAAAGGTTTGCAACAAATACACGGTTATTTATTTGGCGGATTATATGATTTTGCAGGGCAAATCAGACAAAAAAATATTTCCAAAGGGGGTTTTCAATTTGCCGTATCACACTTTTTAGGCGACACATTAAAGCAAATAGAAGCAATGCCCGAAGCTACATTTGAGGAAATCGTAAACAAATATGTAGAAATGAACATTGCACACCCTTTTATGGAAGGCAATGGAAGAAGCGCCCGAATTTGGTTGGATTTGATGCTGAAAAAAAACCTCAAAAAATGCGTGGATTGGAGTAGAATAAGCAAACGGGATTATATGAACTCAATGATGTTAAGTCCAACAAAAAGTAGCGTTCTAAAAACACTTTTGGAAAATGCACTCACCACCAAAATAAACGACCGCGAAATGTTTATGAAAGGGATTGACTACTCATATTACTACGAAGAAAATGACTAAAGAAAAAAACGGCAAAAAGTGCCAGCATATAGTGATAAAATGAAAAGCGATATGACAGAATAGAAAACAACGAACCGCCAGATTTTAGAACCTCCTCGATTTTTTCATCTGTTGTATAATACCATAGTTTCGTCTTATTTCTTATTAAATTTCACCTTAATGGTGTTTTCGAATTTTACGATTCTACCATTTTCTGTTGCGTATGAAATATGGCCGAGATTACGGCTGCTCCTGCGTCGCAGCCGTGATCTCGAGTTGGGCTGTAACCAAACGACAAAAAGTCTAACTGCCTGCGGTAGTTGGCTTTCTTTTTTTTCAGCCAACCTTACAAAAGCAAGCTTTTGACGGCTGCCTGAAAAAAAGAAAGATCAAAACATGCTGTTTTGATCTTTTTGTCTTTTGTCGGGATGGCGAGATTTGAACTCGCGACCCCTCGCCCCCCAGACGAGTACTCTAAACCGTGCTGAGCTACATCCCGAAATTTCTGAACAAAAATATATAACCCTGACAGAATTGCAAAATTATTATCTATATAAAAAATGGTATGCCTTTTGTAAATCAAATGTTCAATTGAAGAAGTACTGTCATAAGCTTTACGAAAAGCCATGAAAGATTGCTTCACTTCGTTCGCAAAATCCGTATGCTTATTTGCTTTTATGAAACTAAACAGTAACCTTGAAATTATTAAATAACTTTGTGTAACTTTTATTAATACGATACCCCCATGGAACTATTTAAATCAATGGATAACCTTGATAACAAAGAGGATTCAAAAAAAACAGATATAAAAGAAACCGAAAAAGTTAAATGCCTGATTATCGGGTCGGGTCCTGCCGGATATACAGCTGCCATTTATGCAGCAAGGGCAAATCTTAAACCTGTTCTTTATGAAGGACTGCAGCCCGGTGGTCAACTGACAACAACTACCGAAGTGGAAAACTACCCGGGATACCCCGAAGGTGTGACAGGTCCTGTTTTGATGGAAGACCTGAAAAAACAGGCAGAGCGCTTTGGAACTGACATCCGCTGGGGTATAGCTACTTCAACTGACCTGTCAAATCGTCCGCATAAAATAACTATTGATAATAAAAAAATTATTGAAACGGAGACAGTCATTATTGCTACCGGCGCTTCTGCCAAATATCTTGGTCTGGATGCTGAGAAAAAATATGCAGGAATGGGTGTTTCAGCTTGTGCTACCTGCGACGGATTCTTCTATAAAGGAAAAGATGTGGCTGTTGTGGGGGGTGGCGATACAGCTGCAGAGGAAGCAATTTATCTTGCAGGGCTGTGTAATAAGGTCTATGTTATTGTACGAAAAAATTATATGAGAGCTTCAAAAACTATGCTTGCCAGGGTAGAAAAGACACCAAATATTGAAGTTCTGTATGAGCATAATACAAAAGATCTGTTTGGCAAAGATGGCGTTGAAGGTGCAAATCTGATAAAAAAGATGGGGACACCTGAAGAGGAAGAAGTTAAAATTAATATTCATGGGTTCTTTCTCGCTATAGGACACCATCCGAATTCTGACATATTTGCAGATTACCTGGACAGGGACGATGTTGGATATATTAAAACAATCCCCGGAACATCAAAAACAAATATACCCGGTGTTTTTGCATGTGGTGATGTTCAGGATCCTCACTATCGTCAGGCTATAACTGCTGCAGGTTCAGGTTGTGTGGCTGCGCTTGATGCTGAGAGATTTCTCAGTTCACTTTAAAATTCCAATATATGAAAATCAAAGCATTCCAGGATTATTATCCTGAAGAACTTAGTTATTGTTATGGCTGTGGCAGTAAAAATAAGCTTGGTCATCAGATTAAAAGTTACTGGGATGGTGACGAAACTTATTGCCGGTTTCAACCCAGACCGGAACATATGGCAGTTCCGGGATATGTTTACGGAGGACTTCTTGCTTCTGTTATCGACTGTCATTCAACAGGAACAGCCGCTGCTGCAAAATACAGGGAAGAAAACAGGGCAATGGACACGAAACCTGCTTTCAGATTTCTCACTGCCTCACTTAAGGTTGACTACCTTCTGCCAACTCCAATCAATCAGCCTTTTGAAGTACGGGCAAAAATAAAAGAGGTAAACGGACGAAAAGTTTGGGTTGAATCAGAACTAATTTCCGGTGGAAAAGTATGTGTAAAAGGTTTGGTTCTGGCAATACAGGTCCCTGAGGGTATGAAAATTGGTCAGCCAGGGAAGTAAAAAGCTTATTTATATTCAAGAATTTCCGTTTGCCCCTTCAGAGCCCTGAATGCATTTTCAGCTAAAGCTCCAAGAACATCATCTCCTGAATAAATATGGACCGGAGCAATTTTTGAAACTCTTTTCGTAATATAATCAGTTATAATTTTATTATGAGAAAATTTTCCGGCAATAAGTATAGCATCAACTTTTTCGTCAAATACCATATGCATTGCCCCAACACTCTTTGAAACCTGGTACGCCATTGCTTCAACAATAAACAAAACTTTCTTATCTCCATTTTCAATCAGGGCATCAATCTCATGACTTCTTGACTTGTCAAAATATGCAAACAGTCCACCCTTCCCCCTGATCATTGAATGCATTTCCTCTTCAGTATATTTACCGCTAAAACACATCTTTATCAAATCTCCCATTGGTAAAGTTCCACTTCCAACCGGCGAAAACGGACCATCACCATCAAAACCCTGGGTAGTATCAACTACTTTACCCTTTTTGTGAGCGCTAACTGTTATTCCCCGTGCCAGGTTCACTATTATCAGATTAAGCTCCGAGCAATCGTTGCCTAAACCCAGAGATTTTGCATGTTTACGTGCAACATATTTCTGATTCAAAGCATGAAAAACCGATCTGCGTTCAAACAACGGGTGTCCGGCAATACGTGCCAGATCATCAAGCTCATCAACAACAACCGGATCTGCAATATAAGCTTTGGCCCCTTTTATTTCACTGGCAATAGCATATGCAACTAACCCACCAATATTTACAGCATCCACACCATGAAGATTATTCTTCAGGTCTGAGCAAAGCTTTTCATTAACTTCATAAACACCTGCCTTGACAGGTTTGACCAAACCACCCCGACCAAGAACAATACTGATTTTTTCAATTTCAATATCATTCTCTCTAAGTTCTTTCATGATCAGTTCTTTTCTATAGTCATACTGATCAGTAATTATCTGAAAGGATTTTATCTCTTCTTCAGAGTGTCTTATCCGTTTGAGAAAAACCGGTTTCTCCAGATGATACACCCCAAACTGAGTAAAATGAATTCTCGGATTAATTGTTAAAACCAATGTTGATGAAAGATTTACATTCGAATTTGACATAAGTAATAAGTTAAAAGTTATAAAGTTATAAAGCTATTAAGTTAAAAGTAAGTATTGGGCTTCACAAACTTTCAACTTTTCTTTATCCCCTTCAAAAATAGTAATATTCAATAGAAATCACATATTTCTTCGATATTCTCCCCCAACTTCATAAAGCGCCTGCGATATTTGTCCGATAGAACAATACTTCGCAGCTTCAAAAATACCTGGGAAGGTGTTCTGATTAAGGTTTACTAATTTCTTTAACTTATTAAGCAGACCGATAGATTTTGCCTTATTAACTCTATTAAGTTCATGTATGAAATCAACCTGTCTTATTTTTTCATCTTTTGTTGACCGGGTTACCTGGTCAGGCACAATTGTAGGTGAATTGTTTGATGACAGAAAAGTATTAACACCCATTATTGGCAATTCACCACTATGTTTCAGACTTTCGTAATAATATGATTCTGACTGTATCTTGCTTCTCTGATACATTGTTTCCATAGCACCAAGGACACCTCCCCTGTCTGTGATCCGGTCAAATTCAGCAAGCACTGCTTCCTCAACAAGTTCCGTTAGTTCGTCAATAATAAATGACCCCTGCAGGGAATTCTGGTTCTTTGCCAATCCAAGTTCATGATTGATTATCAATTGGATAACCAGTGCCCTTCGGACAGATTCTTCAGTAGGAGTAGTAATTGCTTCATCGTATGCATTGGTATGTAGTGAATTACAATTATCATAAATAGCACTCAGGGCCTGAAGGGTTGTCCTGATATCATTAAATTCAATTTCCTGGGCATGTAGCGACCTTCCTGAAGTCTGAATATGATACTTAAGTTTCTGTGAACGGTCATTTGCTCCATACTTATACTTCATCGCTTTAGCCCAGATAATTCTTGCTACTCTTCCTATTACTGTATATTCCGGATCGAGACCATTTGAAAAGAAAAAGGAAAGATTTGGCGCAAACTTATTAATATCCAATCCACGTGAAATATAATATTCAACAAAAGTGAAACCATTAGCAAGGGTAAATGCCAGTTGTGTAACAGGATTAGCACCTGCTTCAGCAATATGGTATCCTGAAATGGAAACTGAATAAAAATTACGAACATTATTATCGTTAAAATATTCCTGGATATCGCCCATTAACTTCAATGCAAATTCTGTTGAAAAAATACAGGTATTCTGAGCCTGATCCTCTTTAAGAATATCGGCTTGTACAGTACCCCTGATAACAGAAATCGTTTTCTTTTTTATTCTTTTATAAATTTCAGCAGGAAGAACCTGGTCACCTGTTACTCCGAGTAACATTAAACCCAATCCGTCACTATGCCCAGGCAGTTTACCTTTATATTCCGGCGCATTCCTTCCCTGTTTTTTAAAAATTTCCTTTTTCTTTTTTTCCACATCCTTTACCAGCCCATTCTCCCTGATATATAATTCACACTGCTGATCTATAGCAGCATTCATGAAATATGCAACCATTATTGGAGCCGGCCCGTTAATGGTCATTGAGACAGAAGTTTTTGGATCGCTAAGGTTAAACCCCGAATAGAGTCTCTTCGCATCATCCAGACAAGCAATTGAAACACCTGAATTACCTATTTTCCCGTAAATATCCGGTCTTTTATCAGGATCGGCACCGTATAAGGTAACAGAATCGAAAGCTGTTGAGAGTCGTTTTGCAGGCATCCCTTCAGACAGGTAATGAAATCTTTTATTAGTCCTTTCCGGACCACCCTCACCGGCAAACATCCGTGTTGGATCTTCCTGTTCTCTTTTAAAAGAAAAAACTCCCGAGGCAAAAGGAAATTCACCCGGGACATTCTCTTTCAGATTCCACTTCAGGATATCACCCCATGACTTAAAAGTGGGTAAAGAAACTTTTGGGATTTCTAATCCCGAAAGTGATTTCGTGTAAGTTTCAATATTTATCTCTTTTCCACGTACCTTGTATGTAAACTTCTTTTTCCCATATTTTCTAACCTTTTTATCCCAGTTTTCCAGGATCTCAAGGTTTTTCTTATCAAGCAGCTTTACCTCCCTTTTGTATACATTGCCCAATTCGGTAATTATAGCATCATTTGGTTTCTCATCTTCCTTGAGTAAAGAGATTGAACATTTCAAACTCTGTAACCGTGATGCTATAACCGATTGTTTGTCTGCCTCAGTATTATAATTTCTTATTACATCTGCAATTTCCGACAAATATCTTTCTCTCCTGGCAGGGATAATTAATTGTCTTTGTTTCGATTCAGGCATTTTTTTATGTGATATTCTGAATTTGCCATCAGCCGTAACACTATTCAAAAGCTTAATTATCTGCAGGTATAACTTATTAACTCCCTGATTGTTAAACTGTGATGCAATAGTTCCTGTAACCGGCATTTTTTCGGTATCCTTATCGAATAACTGATTATTACGCTGATATTGCTTTTTTACATCGCGAAGCGCATCTTCCCCTCCCCGTTTATCATACTTATTTAATGCCACCAGATCAGCAAAATCAAGCATTCCAATTTTTTCAAGCTGCGAAGCTGCTCCATAATCAGGGGTCATAACATATAGCAAGGTATCTCCAAAATCCACAATACCGGTATCAGATTGACCCATTCCTGAAGATTCCAGAATAACAAGATCAAAACCTGCCAGTTTTACAATGCGCAAAATTTCTTTTAGATGTTTTGATAGTGAGAGATTTGATTGCCTTGTTGCCAGTGAACGCATATAAACATTAGGAGAATGTATAGCATTCATACGGATCCTGTCACCAAGCAATGCCCCGCCTGTTTTCATGCGCGATGGATCCACAGAAATAACTGCAAGGGTTTTTTTCGGAAAATCATTAATAAATCGCCTGACTAATTCATCTATAAGGGATGATTTTCCTGCCCCACCGGTTCCGGCAATACCTAATACCGGTGGTTCCTTATGCTCAGATTCTTTTGAAATTTTATTAATCAGAGGTCTGGCTTTTGCTATTGAATTTTCAGTTATTGATATTAACCGGGCAATTGAAAGATGGTTTTTATTAAGAATATCCGCGATTTTAATATCATCAACTTTCCCGGCTGGAAAATCTGCAATTTTTAACAGATCATTTACCATTCCCTGTAACCCCATTCTGCGACCATCATCAGGAGAATAAATACGGCTAATACCATAATCCTGCAATTTCCTGATCTCCCCCGGCAGGATCACGCCACCACCACCACCAAAAATTCTCACATGCCTCCCTCCTTTTTCATCCAGCAGATCACGCATATAAGTAAAAAACTCCATATGCCCACCCTGGTATGATGTAACCGCCACTGCCTGTGCATCCTCCTGGATCACACACTCCACGATCTCATTCACTGAACGGTTATGACCCAGGTGTATAACCTCAACTCCGGAAGACTGGATAATTCGCCTCATTATATTTATAGCAGCATCATGTCCATCGAAAAGAGAAGCTGCAGTAACTATCCTTATTATATTTTTAGGCTTATATGGTTTTATTTGTCTCATTATTCAGGTTCAAAGGTCAAAGTTTCTTCTAATCTCGTAAGATACTTCTTGAAATCACGATCTTCTGTATCTCTGAAGTTCCTTCATATATCTGTGTCAATTTTGCTTCCCTCATAAGACGCTCAACATGATATTCCTTACAATATCCATAACCTCCATGTATCTGAACAGCCTCAGTTGTAACACGCATAGCTGCATCGGCAGCGTATAGCTTGGCCATGGCACTGGCAGTACCAAACGGCTTTCCCTGGTCTTCAAGCCAGGCAGCTTTAATGCAAAGTAACCGTGAGATTTCAATATCAGTTGCCATGTCTGCCAGTTTAAACGCGATGGACTGATGATTACATATTTCTGTTCCGAATGCTTTACGTTCTTTTGAATACTGAACAGCTCTTTCATATGCACCTGAAGCAATACCGAGAGCCTGTGCGGCAATACCTATCCGTCCGACTTCAAGTGTTTTCATTGCCAATTTAAACCCGAAACCATCTTCTCCCAACCGGTTTTTTTTGGGGACTTTAACATCAGTAAACATAACAGAGTGTGTATCTGAACTTCGCATACCCATTTTGTTTTCATGCGGACCCAAAGAAATTCCTTCAGTATCTTTTTCAATAATAAAGGCATTGATCCCTCTGTGTTTTTTTTCCGGATGAGTCTGCGCAATAACCACGTAAGTTGATGCTGAATTAGCACAGGTAGTCCAGTTTTTTGTACCATTCAAAAGATAATAATCTCCTTTATCTTCAGCTATTGTCCGTTGCATAGTTGCATCCGACCCTGCTTCAGGTTCAGACAATGCAAAAGCCCCCAACACATCTCCTCTTGCAAGAGGTTTAAGGTATTTCTCTTTTTGTTCCTCAGTGCCATAAGTCTCAATTCCCCAGCATACAAGAGAATTGTTAACTGAAATAATCACACCAAGAGATGAATCCACCTTAGATATCTCCTCAAGGGCCAGAACATATGACACAGTGTCCATTCCACCACCATCGTATTTTGGATCAACCGTCATTCCCATGAACCCCAGTTCGGCCAGGTTCTTAACATGTTGTGTTGGAAATTCGGCCTTTTCATCACGTTCAATTACATCTTTAATAAGTTCACGCTGAGCATAATCCCGGGCAGCTTGCCGGATCATTAATTGTTCTTCTGTGTATTGAAAATCCATATTTTATAGTTTATTAAAATAATTATTAATAGGTCCGTATGCATGGAAAAAACCACGCTTTAAAATAGTATTTACATCCTTATCACTGAGTGCCACCTTATCTGATACAAGCTTTTCTGCAATCTCCTTAGAGTTCCTCCCATATTCCATAGCCAGGATAGCCCCCGGACTATCTGTTTCTGATAATTCAACAAAATAATCTTCTAACTTTTTATCTTTTTCAGGATCTTTAATTATCTCTTTCCATTTAGGCATATATGAAGGTGTTAAACCAAATTTTTCATACGCTTTTTCCTTCAGACCGGCAACCGGTATATAACTTCTACTCTCATGATCATAAACTCCGGTAATTTTGCCACCTTCATACCGAAAAAATCCATTTTTCTGCGAACCATCAGGGTTTTGTCCTCCTTTAGCTCCCAGCTCCATTAATTTATCCAGCAAAGGACTACTGATAGTTTCTTCTTTTATCCTATCATTCATTACATTCATAATAAGACTTACAACATCTATTCCTACATAATCAATAAGCTGAAAAATTCCCATTGGTCGTACCAAAAACATGCTGGTAATATTATTAACCATATAAACAGCCAGGGGAAAGGAAAGCTCTTCTGATAATTTTTCTACTTGCTTAATACCGAACAAGGAATCGCGAATAAAATGACCATTACCAATAAAACCAGCAATATCGTTAGCAGGCACCTTTATCTTTCCCATGCGTTCAATAAACTGCTGAGCAAAATCTTTCAAACCTGAAACAGTATCTTCCGACTCAATAACTTCAACAAGTTTTTGAATAGCCGGGGGGTTATAGAAATGAAATCCGATAATCCGCCCATAAAGCCCGGCAGCTTTATCAAGCTCACCGATAGGAATAGATGAAGTATTTGTAAAATACCATACACGCCCGGGGTTATAATTCTCGATCTCAGCTAATAATTTAACTTTCAAACCTATATTTTCGCTAACTGCCTCAAACACAGTATCAACATTCCTCAATGATTCTAAATGTGTAACAGGTTTAATTAGCTTTGTTACATCAGATACATATTTTTCCACAAGCTCTTCATCAGACATGTTCAAATCATCTCCGGTATAGTAACCTTTAACCTGTTCAAGATTTCTTTCACCACTCTTTCTTACCTGTTTTTCTATGTACTTCATTACACCCTGTAATCCTTCTTCGGAAACATCCATTGCATAGAGGATTAAATCGATATCCGGATCATCCTGTTGGAATTTTATTTTAGCCATCTCAATGGCAGTTAACAATAAAATGCCACTACCCATTTTACCAGCTGCCCCAAGAACAGCTACTTTCTTAAATTGGTTTTCGTAATCCATATCCAATATGTTAATTGATAAATTATTGCCTTTTTCTTATCCTAACTTCTTCTCTGCTCTTCTTCTTCCTCACTCAACTACTCACCCTACTCAACTACTCACCTTTGTTCACATTCACCATTCTGGTTTTCTCTTTTCAAGAAATGCCTTCATCCCTTCTGTACCTTCATTACCAAACAATGAGCCAAATTCGCGACTTTCAAGTCTTGTTGCTTTGGCAAAGTCAAGCTCCAATCCAATATGCGCTACCTTTTTAATTAATGATACTGAATGAGGTCCTTTTGAAAGTATTCTTTCAGCTAATTTATATACTTCATCCATAAGCTGCTCCGGTTCAGTGACTTTTTGAACCAGCCCGATTCGTAAAGCTTCATCTGCAGAAATCTGATCGGCAGTAAGCAGCAAATTAAGTGCATTACCAAGCCCTACAAGACGAGGTAACCGTTGTGTTCCTCCAAAACCCGGGATCAGGCCAAGACTTACTTCAGGCTGACCAAATTTTGCCTTGCTACTGGCAATCCGGATATCACAAGCCATAGCTAATTCACAACCGCCACCCAGCGCATACCCGTTAACTGCAGCAATAACCGGCATATTTAGTTTTTCCAGTCCAAGAAAAACATCCTGTCCCCGCGAAGAAAATTTTTCTGCCTCAGCTTTATTCATACTAACCATTTCGGCAATATCAGCTCCGGCAACAAATGCCTTTCCCTCACCCGTAATAACCAGTATTCGTATTTCATTATCTTCACGGATATTACTGAGCAATAACTCCATATCACTAAAGAAATCATTATTTAATGCATTCAAAGCTTCAGGCCGGTTCATGGTAATAGTTGCAATATTATTACTGACCTCAAATTTAATGGTTTTCATATTATTCATGATATGTTATGGTTGAATGATAAAGAGATAAAGGAAATTAAACGAGTTAATAAACATTTAAATATCAGTATTTTAATAAATAAGATATGCATTGACATTTGTCTAAATGTAAATATTAATTATCAATATTTCAAATGTTCGAATGGATTTATTAACAATTAATGTTGTAAAAACTATATTTGTAAGAAAAATCAGTCAACAGTCGGCAGTCAACAACTAAAGTTACACATAAACACCAAAGCTATGCGATTATTAACCAGTTTCCTGATACTTTCATTTGTTACTTATTGTGCTTACCCACAACGCACCCATACTGACAAAATATTTACAGTTGCTTTTTATAATACTGAGAATCTGTTTGATACAGAGAATGACCCAAACACTGAGGATGACGAGTTTACGCCGGAAGGCGCCAAAAATTGGGATAGCGAAAAGTACCTGAAAAAATTAAAAGACCTGTCCAAAGTTCTTCAATCAATAAATGCAAGAGAATTACCGGAGATTATCGGACTATGCGAAGTTGAAAATATGAAAGTTCTTGAAGATTTGATAAGCACAGGTAAGTTAAAGAGGGGAAAATACGGAATTGTTCACGAAGAGAGTGAGGATAAACGTGGAATTGATGTAGCACTACTATACCGCAAAGACGAATTCCAATATTTATCTCACAGATCAATTTCTGTGCATTTCAGGCATGATACTGCATCCCGGGTTAGAAACATTCTTTATGTTAAAGGAAAAACCGGAAAAAATGAAATATTCCATTTTTTTGTTAATCACTGGAAATCCAGATCGGGAGGAATACAGGCTACGGAACCAAAACGAATATATACTGCAGTGACTCTAAGAAAAGTTGTTGATTCAATTTTGAATTTTGAGCCGGAAGCAAAAATCATTATTATGGGCGATTTTAATGATGAGCCAACCAATATGAGTCTGCACTCAATCCTTCAGGCTAATAATAAGCAGAAAAATGCCAATTCGCGTGAACTTTACAATTTAATGTACAACAAGCATAATATAAATAATATTGGTACATACAGTTACAAGGGAAACTGGAATATGCTTGACCAGATAATCGTTTCACAAAAAGTAATAAGCGACAAGAAAAACTATCATTGTAATTTCACATCCGGAACTATTTATCAGGACAAATGGATGATGTATGATAATCCAAAAGTTGGAATGCTTACACCGAATAAAACATACGGAGGTGATATGTATTTTGGTGGAGTTAGTGATCATCTTCCGGTATTTGTTGTTTTAGAAAAAAAATAAAAAGTTTACTGGTTGCTGGGTATTGGGAACCAGTACTCTATGCACTTTAGACACTTATAACTTCTTCACATGCCATTTGAATTAATTTCTGATTATTCACCTACCGGTGATCAACCACATGCTATTGCAGAACTGGTTAATGACTTACTCAGAGGTACCCAATACCAGACTCTTCTTGGTGTTACAGGATCAGGGAAAACATTCACTATTGCAAACGTAATTGAGCAAGTTCAGCGCCCGGTACTTGTGCTTAGTCATAATAAAACCCTTGCGGCACAACTTTACGGCGAATTCCGCCAATTTTTCCCCAACAATGCAGTAGAATATTTTGTGTCGTACTATGATTATTACCAGCCTGAAGCATACCTGCCTGTTTCTGACACATACATTGAAAAAGATCTTTCAATAAATGATGAAATAGAAAAGCTCAGACTAAGTACCACTTCATCACTCCTTTCGGGACGAAAAGATGTTATTGTCATATCATCGGTTTCCTGTTTATACGGAATTGGTAATCCTGAAGATTTTCACAGTAATACCATCTGGATAAATAAAAAAGAAAAGACCAGTCGAAATGCTCTTCTAAGGAAACTGGTTGATAGTCTCTATTCCAGGAATGAAGTTGACTTTCAGCGCGGAACATTCAGGGTACAGGGTGATACAGTTGATATTTTTATTGCCTATGGCGACCATGCAGTTCGTATTTTGTTTTGGGGAAATGAAATTGAAGAAATTGAAACCATAGACCCGGTAAACGGAAATACCATTGAAGTACTCGATCAGGTGGTTATCTATCCTGCAAATATTTTTGTTACAACAAAAGAGAGAATGCAAAAGGCAATCAAACAAATTGAAAATGACATGTTTGATCAGGTGCAATATTTTAATGATACCGGTAAAGAGCTTGAAGCCAAACGACTCAGGCAAAAAGTCAGTTATGATCTTGAAATGATCAGAGAACTGGGATATTGCAGTGGTATTGAAAATTATTCAAGATATTTTGACGGTCGTAATCCGGGCACACGCCCTTTCTGTCTTTTAGATTATTTTCCAAATGATTTTATAACCATTATTGATGAAAGTCATGTTACAATACCCCAGGTAAGGGCAATGCATGGAGGCGACCATTCAAGAAAACAAACTCTTGTTGAATATGGATTCAGATTACCTGCGGCAATGGATAACCGGCCTCTCAATATTAATGAATTTGAAGGACTAACCGGTCAGACCATTTTTGTGAGTGCTACTCCTGCAGATTATGAACTTCAAAAAAGCGAAGGAGTTATTGTTGACCAGGTAATACGACCAACCGGATTACTGGATCCGCCAATTGATGTACGTCCCAGTCTTAACCAGATAGACAACTTAATATCTGAGGTTAACAAGCGTATTGAACAAAAAGAACGGGTTCTTGTCACAACCCTTACCAAACGAATGGCTGAAGAATTATCGGACTACCTTTTAAAACTTTCAATTAAATGTCAATATATTCATTCTGATATTGATACACTTGATAGAGTTGAGATTATGGAAAACCTCAGGTTTGGAAGAATAGACGTTATTGTAGGTGTGAACCTGTTGCGTGAAGGACTGGATCTGCCTGAAGTATCTCTTGTTGCTATTCTTGATGCTGATAAAGAGGGGTTTCTAAGATCGGAACGATCACTTACTCAAACTGCCGGCAGAGCAGCCCGCAATATCAACGGGAAAGTAATAATGTACGCTGACAAGACTACCCGGTCTATGCAGAAAACTATTGATGAGACAAACAGAAGAAGAGAGAAACAATTATTTTACAATGAAGAAATGGGCATTACACCCAGGCAAATCGTTAAAGTAACCAAATCAATTATGGGCGATATAACCGGGAAAAAAGCAGGTGAAAAATTCTATGCCGGTCCTCAGATAAAAGATATTGCCGCTGATCCAATAGTAAAGTATATGAATGAAGAAGCTCTTAAAAAAGCTATTGAAAAAACCAGGAAGAATATGGAAAAAGCTGCTGAAGAATTAAACTTCAACGAAGCAGCAAGATACAGAGATGAGATGTATGAATTGCAAAAGATGCTAAATGCAAAGTAATTTAGTTGAGGATACTAGCCAAGATATGTTTTAAGCAGCTTACTTCTGGAAGTATGCCGTAATCTTCTGATTGCTTTTTCCTTAATTTGTCTCACACGTTCCCGGGTAAGTCCAAACTTCTCTCCTATTTCTTCAAGTGTCATTTCCTGTATTCCTATTCCAAAAAATAACTTAATAATGTCACGTTCCCGTTCAGTCAGAGTTGCCAGTGAGCGTTCAATTTCCTTTATTAGCGATTCACTTAATAATGTTTTATCCGCCTTTGGAGAATCGTTATTTGGAAGAACATCAAGCAAACTATTGTCTTCTCCTTCAATAAATGGAGCATCCATAGAAATATGTCTTCCTGATACTTTAAGTGTATCAGTAACCTTATCTCTTGGCAGTTCTAAAGATTCAGCCAGCTCTTCAGGTGACGGCTTCCTTTCAAACTCCTGTTCAAACTTTGAAAATGCTTTATTTATTTTATTCAGAGATCCAACCTGATTTAATGGTAATCTGACTATTCGTGATTGCTCGGCTAATGCTTGCAGTATAGATTGTCTGATCCACCAAACAGCATAAGAAATAAATTTGAACCCCCTGGTTTCATCGAATTTTTCCGCAGCTTTAATCAGCCCAAGGTTCCCTTCATTAATTAAATCAGGAAGACTAAGTCCTTGATTCTGGTATTGTTTAGCAACAGAAACAACAAATCTGAGATTGGCTCGCGTTAACTTCTCAAGTGCATCTCTATCTCCTTTTTTTATTCTCTGAGCCAGTTCTACTTCTTCCTCAACAGAAATAAGCTCCTCTTTTCCAATTTCTTGCAAATATTTATCTAATGAAGCACTTTCTCTGTTAGTAATCGATTTTGTAATCTTTAATTGTCTCATTTTCCCTCCTTAACGAAAATTCTTGCAAAGGTATGCCTTTTTATCTAACCAGTCAAGGTTTAACTAAAAACATTTTTTTTAATGTTTTTTCTTTCCATTCTTCCACTCTTCAATTCTTCCCAATATTCCATCATTCCATTCTTCCATTATTCCATTCTTCTCTAATTTCTGAATTTATAACTAAAAAATGTGCCATTTGGCTGGATCCCTTCTATTGAATATAGCGCCCTTCCTCCTCCAAGATAATTCTTTATATCATTAACTTCATTAACTTCTTTATCATTTATGCCGGTAATAATATATCCTTTTTTTAATCCCAGTTCACTAAGCAGTCCATTACCAACATCAACAATCTTAGCACCACCGCTAATTTTGTATCTATCAGTTACTTCTTTATCTAATTCTTCAAACTTTGCATCAAGAATCAGATCAGTAGAACGAATAATATTGGTGTTACCTTGCATATTACGCAAAACAACATCAAATTGTTTTGTTTTACCCTTTCTTTTTATTATTAATTTTACTTTTTCTTTTGGCCGGAATTCCGTCATCTTTTCCTGTAACTCAGCAGTAGAATTAACTTTAAATCCGTTTATACTTATTATTATATCATCAACCTTAATACCAGCCTCAATTGCGGCACCATTCTCACGCAAACCATTAATATATACCCCTTCAATCTTATCCAGTTTCTTTTCTTTCACAAGTTCATCAGTTACATCCTGAATTGTAACCCCGAGTAAAGCTCTCTGTACTTCTCCGAATTCTTTCAGGTCTTCAATAACTTTCTTTACTATTGAAACAGGAATCGCAAATGAATTTCCGGCATACCCTCCATTCGGTGAGATAATTGCAGCATTTATCCCTACCAACTCACCTTTTGTATTCACAAGGGCACCACCACTGTTACCCCTGTTAAGGGCTGCATCAGTTTGTATGAAAGATTCAATCCTGTACTGATCAGGAAGTATGCCCAGGTTTCTACCCTTAGCACTGACAATTCCCGCTGTAACAGTTGATGTCAGATTAAACGGGTTTCCTACAGCCAGAACCCACTCTCCAAGCCGGAGTTCATCTGAATTTCCATATTGAATAAATATCAGATCCTTTGCTTTAATTTTTAACAAAGCAAGATCGGTACTGGGATCAGCCCCAACTACCGAAGCTTTAAAAGTTCGTTTATCATTCAAAACAACTTCAACCTCATCAGAATTTTCAATCACATGGTTATTTGTAACTATGTAACCATCAGAAGAAATAATTACTCCCGAGCCAAAACCGAGCATGGGCTGTAGATTTCTTTGATATTGATCACCATAGAAGAATTCATATAAGGGATTTCGGTACCGATTTGTCTGTTCTGTAACTGTTTTAACATGTACAACAGCATGTACTGTACGCTCAGCGGCATATGTAAAATCCAGATTTCCACCTTCAATATTGGCAGGCAAATTAGTAAACTTTACTAAATCCGGATTAGCAGAACCATTGTCTGATTTAATTTCCGGTTTTTCTAATAATAGAGAGTAAACAAATAATGCAATTATTCCTCCAACAACAGCTGTTAGTACTGTTCCAAAAATTCTTTTTCCATTCATATCTCTTATTTTTTAATTAAACAACTAAAATTACAAAAAATCGATATTTTTTCAACAAATTCTATGCCTGTTATTCAAGTTTCTTAACTTTACAATTCATTAAACGTACTGACTAATGGGTTGTTGTACCTGTTTTCACATTTAACATAATTTAACTTTAGAAGGCATGACACTGACATTTTCTAAATATCAAGGAGCCGGAAATGATTTTATAATTATTGATAACAGGAAAAATATCCTCGACCCCGCGGACAAAAAAAGAATTAAGCGGATTTGCGACAGAAGATTTGGTGTTGGAGCTGATGGTCTTATGATGCTTTATGATCATAAGGATTTAGATTTTGAGATGAAGTATTTTAATTCTGATGGATATGAAGGGACTATGTGTGGCAATGGGGGTCGCTGTATTGTTATGTTTGCGAAGAAAATAAAGCTGATAAAGAACAAAACCCGGTTTAAAACAAATGACGGAGTCCACACTGCAGAAATATCTGACACAACTGTCAGACTTAGAATGAATGACGTTAATTCAATAAGGAAATTAGGGGATAGCTATTTTATTGATACCGGATCACCTCATTATGTCACATTCACAAATGATGTTGATAATATTGATGTCTTTAATGAAGGCAGGAAACTAAGGAATAATCAACAATTTAAACCAAATGGAACCAATGTGAATTTTGTAAAAGTTCAAACAGATGGTTTATCAGTAAGAACGTATGAGCGTGGTGTCGAAAATGAAACATTGTCATGCGGAACAGGAGTTGTTGCTGCTGCCATTGCTTCGGTTTTTAGCGGACAAATTGACAGTAACAATATTCAGGTTAAAACAAGTGGAGGAATTATGAATGTAGGTTTTTCCCGGACTGATAAAGATTCATTTTCAGATATCATACTGGAAGGGCCGGCTGTTTTTGTATTTGAAGGAGAGATTAATATATAGGGTGCTGGTTACAAATCATACAGGTCGATAAGGTAAACAAGTGAAGCTATAGCTGCGCTTCCCAGTTGCAGCTCCCTGTGGTTAACAGTTTCAAAACTATCGTTTGCTGAGTGATGATAATCAAAATATCGTTGTGTATCGGGAATATAGCTGATTAATAGTGTGCCAAATTTGCGTAGCGGGCCGATATCTGCTCCACCACCACCTTGTTTAAACCAATGAATTCCATAAGGCTCAAAATATTTCTTTAATTCATACAGGTTTCCCAATCGTTCCCCTTCAGCGCTGAATCCAAATCCCACCGGTGACAATACTCCACGATCAGATTCAAGAGCAGCATAATGTTTTTCATTATGTTCTTCAGCCCACCTGATATATTCTATTGCTCCACTCTGCGTCATTTCTTCATCCATAAACATAACAGCACGGATGGTTCTTTTAGGTTTTATACCAAGTACTTTAAATAATCTTAATACCTCAATTGACTGAATACATCCTCCCCCGTCATCTTGCGCTCCTTCACCTGGTCCCCATGCATCCAGATGCCCTCCAATAGTAATAATCTCATCAGGAAACACTGTTCCTTTGATCTCCCCCACCACATTCGCTGACTCTGTTTCCGGATAATTTCTGCAATCTGTAGTGAAATGAAATTTTAGTCCGGTATCTGATTCCAGCCACAGGCTCAGAGTATCTGCTCCATTAGTACTTATTGCTACAGCAGGAATACAGGGACCATTTTCGTTATATCTGGTAACACCCGTATGTGGCACATCATCATGAGCCAAAGTAAGAGACCTTACAACTACCCCTGTTGCCCCATATTTTGCTGCTGCTGCCGGTCCGGCTGTACGCTGCGAAACTGCCCTGCCATATGCTGAAAAAGTATTTTCTAAAGCAGGATCCATCGGGCAATTAAAAAAGACTATCTTTCCTTTTACTTTTTCCATTCCCAAAGTTTCAAGTTCACCAATACTTTTCACTTCAACAATATCCGATATCACTCCATTTTTACCGGTCCCCGGAGATGCTCCAAGTGCAGAAACGGGAACTTCCAATTCTCCGAATTGCGATGATACTATCTTACCAAATTCAACAGTGCCTCTTTCCCAGTGAGGAACACTAACTTTCTGTAAAAAAACACGTGAAATATTCATCTCCTCCATAACCTGCCTGGTAAACTCAACCGCGGCGGCGGCTTCAGAAGTACCGGCAATTCTACCCGCTGTATTTTTACATAAAAACCTGAGATTTTCATATGCCTCATTACTGGTAAGTGCCTCATTAAAAATAGACTTAACAACTTGATCCGGGGAGGACTGAGTGGCAGAAGGAAATGAAATAATTGCGACCAGGATAATTGTAAAGACCAGCTTATTCATATTATAACAGATCAGGCATCAATATTAGCATATTTGGCATGACTTTCAATAAACGCACGTCTTGGAGGGACTTCATCGCCCATTAATATTGAGAATATCCGGTCAGCCTCTGCAGCGCTTGCAATCGTTACCTGACGAAGAGTTCTGTGTTCCGGATCCATAGTAGTATCCCAGAGTTGATGAGAATTCATCTCACCCAAACCTTTGTACCGCTGAATATTTACAGCAGTTTCTTTGCCTTGTCCCAATTCCTTCACAACATTTTTTCTCTCCTCTTCAGACCAGCAATATCTTTCTTCTTTCCCTCTTTTTATAAGGTAAAGCGGAGGGGTTGCTATATAGAGGTATCCCTGCTTAATAAGGTCCAGCATGTACCTGAAAAAGAAAGTCATAATAAGAGTAGCTATGTGACTTCCATCAATATCAGCATCAGTCATAATTATTATCTTATGATACCTTAACCCATCAAGGTTAAGTGCTTTACTATCCTCTTCTGTTCCAATAGTAACACCAAGAGCAGTGAACATATTTCTGATCTCTTCATTCTCAAACACCTTATTCTGCATTGCCTTCTCAACATTAAGTATCTTACCCTTCAATGGTAAAATTGCCTGAAATTTCCTGTCCCGTCCCTGTTTTGCAGTACCACCGGCTGAATCACCCTCAACAAGATATATCTCACTTTTTGCCGGGTCTTTATCCGCACAATCGGCTAATTTTCCGGGCAAACCGGCACCAGACAGTACTGACTTTCGCTGAACCAGTTCCCTTGCCTTTCTTGCAGCGTGTCGTGCCGTAGCAGCAAGTACTACCTTTTGAACTATAGTCCTGGCATCCTTGGGATTCTCCTCAAGATAATTTGTAAGCAACTCACTAACAGCCTGATCAACAGCACCCATTACCTCAGAATTACCCAACTTGGTTTTAGTCTGCCCCTCAAACTGAGGTTCCTGTACCTTACATGATATAATAGCTGTAAGTCCTTCACGAAAGTCATCACCCGAAATATCAAACTTAAGTTTGGCTAGCATTCCTGATTTTTCAGCATAAGATTTAAGAGTTCGCGTTAGCCCCCGCCTGAAACCTGCCAGATGAGTTCCCCCTTCAATTGTATTTATATTGTTAATATATGAATGGATATTTTCAGAATAAGAAGTATTGTACTGAAGTGCAATTTCAACAGGTATATCATTTTTAGTTGTTTCAATCTGAATACAATCTTTAACCAGCGGTTCCCTTGATTCATCAAGAAAATTCACAAATTCCTTTAATCCTTCTTTAGAGAAAAACTCTTCTTTCCTCACCCCGCCATTACCGTTCTCATTATCGTTCCCATTACCATTCTCCCCCGAATTCCTCAAATCAGTAATTGATAAACGTATTCCTTTATTCAGGAAAGCAAGTTCACGAAGCCGGGCGGATAGTATCTCATAATTAAATGAAGTGGTAGTAAATATTGTATTATCAGGTATAAACGTGATTATAGTACCTGTAATATCTGTATTACCGGTTTTTCTGACATCTTCTAAAGGTTTCCCTCTTTCATATTCCTGGATATATACTTTTCCATCACGATGAATTTCCGCCTTCAATTTCGCAGATAATGCATTTACACAAGAAACACCCACTCCATGAAGTCCTCCAGATACCTTATAAGAATCTTTGTCAAATTTTCCTCCTGCATGAAGCATTGTCATTACCACTTCAAGGGCTGACCTACCCTCTTTCTCATGAATATCAACAGGGATACCACGACCATCATCAAGAACAGTAACAGATCCATTATCGTTAAGTAAAACTTCAATATTACTGCAATATCCTGCCAGTGCTTCATCAATCGAATTATCAACCACTTCATGTACCAAGTGATGTAGACCTTTGACACTTATATCACCAATATACATAGCAGGACGTTTCCTAACAGCCTCAAGCCCTTCAAGAACCTGAATATTTTCTGCTAAATATTTTTCTTCCTTATTGTTATCTTTTTTTAATTCCATTTTTATTTTATTATATTTTAATCAACAAAATCCCAAAATATTATGGGTTTTTGTAAATATCACATTCCCAATACTTTACCAAGAGTGAATAATCAACTGCGTTTTCTTATCTATATCATCGATTACAGGTAAGTCATTTTATTTAATTCAGGGATAATAACGAAATTTCTATTTAAATGATTATCAAACAATTAACAGCTTATCCCTACTGCATTTTTTGACCCACCAAATATAGTAAATTTCGATGATTATCAGGTTAATTAAAACAAGAAAATCAGTGTTTTTTCAACAAAAGATCAACACTTTTGTTAAAAAAGGTAATTTATTGCTGTTTTGACATGTAAGAAAATGATATTGAGACGAATAGTTGAATAATTGTTATTCAGTGTTATAGCATGAAGGGTTACTGGTTACTGGTCACTGGTCACTGGTCACTGGTTACTCTTCCCATCATTCCATTATTCCATTATTCTCTTCACTTTTAACTTTCTACTTTCAACTTTTAACTAAATCCTATAACGAATAAGTAATACCTCCCAATACCATAAATCCCTGACCGGGGTACTGGTTCCATTTCTGGTACCTTGAAGATGTAATATTATAAAACCTGAGGAATGCAGATAGAATCTTTGTGTATCTGTATTCAATTCCAAGATTTATATCAACTATCCCATCAAGTGTGAGTTCATTAGCACCTGAGCTGTCATACGTTTTAACATATCTTTTACCTGAACCAATAATATCAACATTAACAAGAATCTTTTCACGGAGATTATACCTTGTTGAAACAGTTATGTCCCAGGTAGGTTTATGCCAGGGCCGGTCCTGATCTGTCATTGCATATTTGTAATAATTTCCCCTAATAAACAGGGATAAATTATCTATCGGTTGAGCAAGAATTTCGCCATAGATTGTCGAAAGTTGTACATCATCATACTCGGTATAGAACTGATTACCCAGATCATCTAAAGTATCATTCACATAGAAATACATATCATTAACCAGTTTGTAAGAGGCTCTCAGTTTATATGATAAGGAGGAATTGATATTCCCGTTTAATCCTACATACATATTAAGTCTGTGATTGGTGTTTATTACTTGTACTCCGGATTTTACCCAGGGATTTTCCCACGCAATTTTTTGAAAATTATTCACTTCCAGATTACCTGAGATACCAAAATAAGCATTGAGTATATTATCAACCACAGCAATTTGTAAAAGAGCATCCGGATAAAGATGTGTCGCAGTTTTATTATCAATATTTTCAAAAACAGCATCCACACCGGCTTTAAGCTTCCACTCACTGGTTTTTTTCTTAAACCATGGACTTAATCCGATAATATTACTTTTCCGTGCAGCTAAATTTCCGGTTTCATCAATATAGTTATAAGAAAAGTCAGCACCCAGTAAAATATTTTCCCGTAACAGGCTGAACTCACCGTAAGTAAAAACATTGTTTTCAATATAATTGAATTTATCGGCAAAATAATTATACTTCACCTGTATATCATAGTTTAAATGCTTTGAATCAACATAACTGGAACGATATCTTATCTGAGCGTTGATTTTCATGAAATTTTGTTTTATCGCTTCCTTTTCAAGTGATGTATCAACCAGGGTTGTATTATATCCGTAATAATAAACTGATCTGTTATCCAAACCTGCACTTCCTGACAGAATAGAATTATCCCAGATCCTTTTGCCATATAAATCAAACTCATCATTTCCGTAACCGGCAAAAACTTTTTCGTCATTTTCAAGCTTCACTTTACAATTCGATGAAATATGCCTCGCGTAAGCTCCCAGGGAATATTCTTTTGATCTTTTTTTATTGATACTTAGTTCAGCCAGTGGAGTAAGATAATTTCCAAATCCCATTTTCAGGTAACTTCCATATAATTTAGTTAACGGATTATCTAACAACTTTGCAGCTTTAATTGGCCGGATACTGTATTCAGCACTATATGGTTTAGGAGATATCTTATAATCAAAATCGGGAGATAATTTTATAGTATCCTTAAGCGAAGGAAGGAGGTTAATTTTGAAAGCGTCAAATAATGAAGGAGCATAAGGCTGTACCACCCTAACTTCCTTCCTGATCATTTCCTGAGAATAACCAATGAAAAAAACCATCAATATCAGGATAGTTAGAAAGAATCTCTTTATGGCCGGTATTTTGAACATTTGTTTCTGGTTACTGGTTACTGGGTGCTGGGTGCTGGGTGCTGGTTACTGTATCTTTTTCCATTCCATCTTTTTCCAATTCCTCAACTATCCTTAGTTTCTCTTGCGCTAATTCAATAATCCCGTCATCTTTTACCGTATAATAATCGAGCAAACTCATTAAAGTATGTTTTGCCTGAAAAATATCATTCTTCTGTACACTTACATCTGCAAGGAGAAGAAATATCTTAGCCATCCAATATGCGTGAGGTGAGTTCTGGTCAATAAATTCAAACACCTCTTTTTCTGCTTTTTCATACTCACCAAGCTTAAAACTGATTTCAGCAATATAATATTTTGATTCTGCACCCATTTCGCTTTTTATCTCAGAGGATATACGCCCGAAACTGGTTCTCGCTTCTTCTATTTTCCCTAGCGTATATTGCGAAAAACCTTTCTTATAATAAGCTTCTCTGGCTGTTTCTTCAGATACAGTACCGGATACAATTACTTTTTCAGCAGTTTGTATGGTATTTTTGTAATCCTGAAGTGAATAATAACAACGCATCTGTCCTGTTACCGCAGTAAGTTTATCATTTTCATTATCGGCTATTTTTTCGAGAAGAGCATAATATTCAATTGCCCCGGCAAAATCCTTCTTCTCAAAAGTTATACTGCTTGCATTTATTAATGCATTAACGGTGAAGATATTTACAGGACTTTCAATAAGATACTTATATGAGATAAGTGCACTATCCGGATTTCCCAATTTCATTTCACATTCAGCTTTATAAAAATGAGCACTTAGCAGAAAACTGCCATTTTCAAATTCATTGATATAATTGGCTAAGACTTCAACCGCTCTTGCACAATCACCCGACATATAAAGGTTCTCGCCGGAAATATAGGTAAGAGAATCCTTTTCTGTCGGACTGACCCTGGCAAAATCGCCCAAACTTCTTGTATAAGCAAAGTATGCCTCAACATCATTCATTTCCACATAAACAGTCTTCAAACCGGTAAGTGCATTCTTTGATTCAATACTGCCCGTATAATTCTCAACCACCTCCTTATAAAACTTAATCGCTTCACTGTTATCACCCTTATTATAGTGAACAAGACCCATCTGAACCAAAGTTTTGGGAACATAACTGCTATTAGGATGGTTATCAAGTATCATCTGGTAATTAACCAGTGCTTCATCAGGATTTTCCAATATGACATATGCTTTACCTTTTTCAAACAAAGCATCATCGAGATATGATGATTTTGGATATTTTTCCAATAACATGGACAGTAAATCGATTTTGGTCTGTTGCTTTTTAAGAAGCCCCTGGGAAAAAGCATCTTGAAAAAGAGCATAGTCTGTGCCCGCTACATTTAGGTCAATAACCTTCTGATAATATTCAGATGCTTTAATATAGTCGCTGCTAATAAAGTAGCAATCGGCTATCCTGTTGTATGCATCTCCTTCCATTCTTTTCTGCTTCTTGCCTTTTAATCCGATAAATTTCCTGAACCACCGGGATGCACTTGTGTAATCCTTCAGATTAAAATATACATATCCCAGATTATAGTGAGCCAGTTGATATTCATTAAGTCCGAAAGCCCCCGGGGTAAGCATGAAGTTGTTATAATCATCCCTGGCAAGTTCATATTCCTTAGAACGGTAATAAGCTTCAGCCCTCCAGTAATATGTCCTGGCTTTGAGCTTGTTGTCAAACCGGTCGAATTGCAACGATTTATCAAAAAGATTAATTGATTCATCAAACTTCAGATCACTATAAAACTCAAGCCCCCTGAAAAAAGCAACCTTTTGATAAGCTCTCTTCATCCTGTCGCTTTTTTCCGTAATCTTTTCCAAAGAAGCCAGTGCATCACGATAATTTCTTGTATTCATGTAGGCCATCACCAGGTAATCATATGCCTCATCTAACCTTGAAGAATAGGGATATAGTTTTATATAAGTATTGAAAGAAGTAATTGCCTCATTAAAAGGAGAATATGAAAGCCGATATGTGATCTTCGCATAATTAAACAGTGCATCTTCCTTTATCACAGGATCAAAGCCGAGTTGTGAAGCAAAAGAAAAAGCCATCCTGGCCTTATTATCCTTATCCACACGCAGGTAACAATCGGCTAAAACATAGTAAGAATTCTGGCTCAATGCATCCTTCGGACCAACAGCTTTTTCAAGATAACTTATTGCTTTATCGTATTCTTTTGATTTGAAATAACAAAAGCCCAGTTCATACCTGTCCTGCCGCGTGATGTTTTTTTTCTCTTTAATAAATTTCTCAAGGGGAGCTATAGCCTTATCGTACATGGCTTTTCTAAAATAAGCATCTCCAAGAAATTTAGCTACTTCGGCAGCTCTGCGTGGTATTGCCCCGGCAAGCAATGGTGGGGCATATTCAATAATTTCATCATATTTCTTCTGTACATAGAGTATCTGAACTATGTAATATGGAACAACAGGTCCAAATACTTCATCCTTTTCAAGCCTTAAAAATTCCTGCCTTGCAGTTTCGTAATTCTTATTTTCATAAGCTATATGCCCGTAATAATAAATAGCCCTGCTGGTATATTCTGACTG
>JAGGXD010000071.1 GCA_021163295.1 Bacteroidales bacterium | reverse complement strand
TTATAAATACTATATCAGTAAAAAGAAAGATCCGTTCAAGCGCGAATTCTCTTATCTATTATTTGGTCAGCTTGATGTAGAAAAAATGAATAGAGCCTCACTCCTGCTTTATGACTACACTGATTTTTCAAGTTTTTCCAAACTTCATACTGATGTTAAAACCAATAACTGCAGGGTGTCCCTGGTAAAGTGGGAACAAACCGGTAACCAGGTAATATTTACTATTAAAGCAGATCGTTTTCTAAGAAATATGGTAAGGGCTATTGTGGGCACACTGCTAGAGGTGGGACGAGGAAAATTGGAGATATATGAATTCATAAAGATCATTGAATCGAAAGACCGGTCAAAGGCAGCTGCTTCAGCACCGCCTCATGGCTTGTTTCTCACAAATATAGAATATCCAAACCCGGATGAATTGAAAGGATAAGGGCAGGAAGTGATATAACTATTGATTTTATACAGGCGTTATCAGTAATTCGAGTAGAATTGCAGCTATAAGAAAATGCAAAATTATTAGTATCTTTGGAATAAATAATAGGATACACTAAAAAATGATAAATATACAAAAACAGATTGATTACTGGATAAATGGAGCTGAAGATGATATATAAACTGCAGAGATACTAATTTCAAGAAACCGGCTACTCCATGGATTGTTTTTCTGCCATTTAGTAATTGAGAAAGCAATAAAAGCACATATTGTAAAATCTACTAAAGAGATAGCTCCAAGAAGTCACAACTTAATATTACTTTCAGAAAAAGCAAAAATAGAGTTTGAGAATGATAATGATATTTTCCTGGGAGTATTAATGAAGTACCAGTTACAAGGCAGATATCCGGATTACAATCCTGTAAAACCTAATAACAAAAATGTTCAGGATTATTTTAACAAAACGAAAGAATTATTACAATGGCTAAAAGAGAAATTGTAGAAACATTAAAAACATATATTAATTTATTAAAGACAGAAGGTATTTCTGTCGAGAAAGCATTTTTGTATGGGAGCTATTCCACGGATACAGCGACAGATAACAGTGATATTGATTTGATGATAGTTACAAATAATGTGGATGCAGATGATGATTATGTCATTGGAAAAATTTGGAAATTAACAAGGAAAATAAATACAAGAATAGAACCATTTTTAGTTGGAATAGACAGATTTAATAATAATAATCATTCCCCATTAATAGACTTAGTAAAAAGAAGTGGGATTGAAATTGGCTAAGCAAACCGCTAATATATGACATTTAAACCTTATGTATACTTACCGTAATACGTTGTATATGGCTATGCTCTGACTGATATCTCTCTTCATTCATACTTCAAGTGTTATACACTAAACATTTTTGTTAGCTAAAATCTTTTTCCATTGCTGCTTTAAACATTTCCTGACTTTTCCGGGCTTTTACTGAAATAGCAGGTTTCATAAAAGGGAGTAAGGTTTTCCAAAGAAATCCGTTCCCATGTGCTTCATTTTCAGTTATTACAATAGTGGAACCATCTTCCTGTGTAAATAAAACAGTTGTACTTACAGTAATTCTTTTTTCATCCAGCGTGTACTCGATTAGCTTATTCCACTTTATTTGTTTTATCTCCTGGATAGCTGTTGTTTGCTTTCCATTATTATTAAGTACCAACCGTAATCTGGTTCCCTTCCCCATCATTAAGCCTCCCATATATTCAATCCTCTCAAAACCAGGGATCCATCGCCCCATCTTTTCAATATCCATATATCCGGTAAATACTTTTTGTACCGGAACATTAATAGTAACTTCAGTCTTATAATGAATGTTCCGGAAGATTCGGGAAAAAACTACCAGGCAAATAACAAGAAAAATAAAAATGATAGCTATATACTTCAGTGTTTTCATCTGTATATTGTTTTTTATGTTCACAGAAACACAATTTCATAACTCTTTTTCTTCTATCTTCCCATTCTTCCAATATTCCATCATTCCAATATTCCACTATTCCATATCTTCCATGACTCTTCGGCCTGATTTTTAAGCATTTGCAGACCATTCATTACAGCGGCTCCATGCTTTTCACCTTCACTAAGAAACGAGGTTACTGATGGATTATAGATCAGGTCATACAGCAAATGTTGTTTAGACAGATACCGGTAAGGGATATCAGGAAGTGAACCGGCATCAGGATACATCCCCAGAGGTGTTGTATTAATAATAAGAGTATTATTTTGGATTGTCTTCTCATCCAAATCATTATATGTAATACATCCCTGCCTGCCTTTCCTTGACACTAATTGATATTTAATATTTAATTTATTCAGTCCGCAGATAACAGCTTTTGAAGCCCCTCCTGTACCAAGAACAAGAGCATTCTTATGTTTTTTTGAAATACCAGCCGGTAATGACTGAACAAAACCAATTATATCCGTATTTTAACCTTTTAAGAATATCTTGTTTTTACTTCGCGATATTGTAATTGTATTTACCGCCCCGGCTTCATTAGCTTCCGGATCAATATCATCAAGAAACGGGATCACCTGTTCTTTGTAAGGTATAGTTACATTAAGTCCACAAATTTCCAGATTATTAATAACAAGTGACATTAATTCCATGATACTTTGCAATGGGAAATTCAGATATTCCACATCACTAATCTTTTCTATTCTGAATTTCTCTGCAAAATACTTTTCAGAAAATGAATGTGTTAAGGGTAATCCTATGAGGCCATACTGTTTCAAAGTTCAAAAATTCAAAGTTCAAGGTTCAAAGTTCAAATATTTTCTATTTTTCTTCCAACTCAACTACTCAACTACTCAACTACTTACCTATTTTCACTTCAGCATATCGTTCAATTACCCATATTGTAATAATTCCTGTTAATACAAGCAAAATACTAATTATTACCTCATTATCAAATTGTTGGGGAAGATATTTTTCATAACCTGTAACAACCGGATCACCACCGGATTTAAGTAAGATTTCACCAAATTGGTTAGTTTTAAACACCTCATTTTTCCATGGCCAGAGAATACTAAGTGAACCAAGGATAAAACCTGTAAGAAGAGAAATGGTCTGGTCTTTATACCGTTTAAATATCCACGATAAAATATGTGAAAAAGCAAGCAATCCTACAACAGCCCCCACACCCACAGGGATAAGTATTCCCATATCAAATTCATTAACCGCTTGAATAAAGATCAATTCATAGTTACCCATCAGAATAAGAACAAACGACCCTGAAAGTCCTGGCAGGATCATACTGCAAATAGCAATGATCCCGCAAAGGATAAGATAATAAAGGTGTCTGTTTTCTGTAGCAGGGGATAATACTGATAACAAAACAGCTATAATGGTACCGACAAGAAATGTAAACACAACCCATACATCAGCTTTTTCAATTCTCTTTCCAACAAAATAAACTGAAGCGAGTATTAATCCGAAAAAGTACGCCCAGATATAAACAGGATAATTCTCAAACAGGTATCCGAGAATTTTCGCCAGGGTAAGTATGCTGATAAATATTCCTGAAAAAACAGACAAAAGGAACCCCATGTTAACGCGGCTAAAAAAACCTTTGAAATCCCCTTTCAGTATCAATCTTACAGCCTTAAGATCAAATGACTTGATAGAATTAATAAGTTTCTCGAAAATTCCGGTGATCAGGGCTATTGTTCCTCCAGATACACCGGGTATCACATTAGCAGCCCCCATCCCTATTCCTTTAAAAATTAGTGATATTGATTCACGTAATTGCATAAAGACAAAAGAGTTAAAAGTTATAAAGTTAAAAGTAAGAGTAAAGAGTTAAAAGTAACGTCAAACATTACAAACTTTCAACTTTATAAACTTTCAACTTTCTACTATTTTTTATTATTCGGTTTTAGTTCGTCAGGTAAAAATTCATAGAAAGTGTCTCCTCTCAGTCCTTGTCTGAGTGCTTCCAGAGAGATCACCTCGTTTGGTGCAATATTACCCAGATTCACATTGGCACCCAGGAGTTTAATGAACCAAACCTGTTGCGATTTGATAGGAGCCTCCCATAATACATTTTCAATTTTCACATGATTAATGATATCATTAATCAGTTCGGTATTCGCTGATCCGTCACTATTATAAATGCCGATTGTTCCACTTTCTCTTGCTTCTGCAATAACTTTCCATGCCCCTGCATCAAGTTCTGCTTTCATCATTGACACCCACTCATCAGGAGAAAAAACAATATCAGCTTGTTTCGAACCCACCTCAGATAATACTTTTACCTGTTCTGACAGTTTGCTTATATAATCAATCTTCTGCTTATGAGGAATTATCATTGATCCATCGGATATTTCAGCGAGTTCAAGACCGTATTTGTCAAGGACTTTTCTGTAATCATCGAACTTATTTCTGATAATAAATGACTCGAATAAGGTTCCTCCGAAATAGGGCGTAGCACCGGCTTCTTTATAAATCTTTATTTTTGATTCAAGATCGTTTGTAATTAGTGCAGTGCCAAAACCAAACTTAACAACATCAGTATATTCACCGCTTGACTGCATCATGTTTTCAGCTTCACGAGTACTAAGGCCTTTATCCATAACCATTGTAAGCCCTTCTTCTCTTGGTTTCTTTGTTCGTTCCGGGATGTAAGGAAGATTAAAATTCATTTTTTTATTTTTTAAAGTTTTAATTAATCTATTAATTTTCGTACTAGTTATACTTCTCCACCCGAATCACCTGCCTCACCTGTCAAGTCAAGCACCTGCGCCAGAAAAATCCGGTATTCTGAATTATCAGAATCAAGTTTAATAGCTCTTTTAATATAAAAAATACTCTCTTTAAAATTATCTCTCTCGTATGCTATGCCGGCAAGGCCGCTCCATCCTTCGGCATATTCCGGTTCCTCAGATACTGCTTTCCTGTAATATTCTTCGGCAAGATCGTATTCGCTAAGCTTTTCATAGCAATAAGCAACAGCTATAATACCATCAACACTTTCATATTCGATCTCTGCATAATTGAGATATTCAATCAAAGCTTCCTTGTATTTATCCATATCAGAAAGAATATTAGCTTTATTAAATATCGCCAGAGAATTTTCATCATTAATAGCAATAGTAAAATCGAAGGCTTCCAGTGCGGCTTTTTTCCGACCGAGTTTATTATAAACTATTCCAAGCCTATACCATGCATTCTCTGAAAAAGGGTCTTCATCAAGATATCTTAAATAAAGTTTAACGCTTTTTTCCGAATTGCCCATTTTTTCATAAGCAAATCCAAGTTCATATAAATATCTATTATTACCGGGATTTAAATGCTTTGCCCTTTCCAAAAAAATAACCGACTCTTTGAAGAAATTCTGATGTTGAAGTGATAATGCAATTCCATATAGAATTTCTTCTTCATTATCAATACCTGATTCAACAGCTTTATTGTAACTTTTAAGTGCTTTAGTAATATCTCCCATCAATGAATAAGCAGTCCCTTTCATTATATAAAACTCGGGGTTCCCGGACTCAAGAACTTCAATATCCCTGAGTATTTTCATTGATTTTAAAGGTTGTCCACGCTCAACCAGAACATATGCTTTTTTAAGTTGTATAGTACTTGATTGAGGATGTTGTTTTGTAGCCTGAACAATTACTTCAAGAGCCTTATTGAAATTAAAAATTTCAATATAATAGTCAATTATACTCTCAAAATCTGAGATATCAAAGAAATTGGTACTTCTATTAGCTTTTGCAGCTTCATATCGCTTTACCAGTTCTGTTACCTCATCATCTTCCTCTGAAAAAAACCTGTCTTCTTCCATAATTTATATCCATATTCTTCTGCGCAAATTTACAATATTCTATCTACTTTCTTCTTACTTTTTACTATTTACTTTTTACTTGACTGCTGGTCAGATCTGCTGTTATTATCCTTAAAACTCTCAAAGCATTGTAAAGCTTCATCCTTAAAACCTGTTATCTCATTAAACAGATAAGGATTTGTTTTAAGGTTATTTTCAAGCAGAGAATAAATTACTTGCAACCTGTTGGAATAGTTATTCCCGCGCTTAATTATTTTGTTAAAATTCTGATCAGTATCAGTCAGTAAACAAACCCTTTTGAGGGAGTAGTAAACATCATTAAACTTCAATATGTTTACAGCAGTTTCTTTTCCATATTTTGAAAGAAGGGTTTTCCACAACGAGAAATCAGGATCATAACCGGAAGTATTCCATTGGTAGTCCGCAACAGTTGAATATTTCACTTGATACTGTTCTGATGTCATAGCTCCATTTGTATACATATGCGGACCATCATTATATTTTTCGAAATTTTCCGGCAGGTCAACATCAAAAGGTTCGAAAAGATTGCACATTTTTACCTTGCCTGGATATAGTGCTGGATAACCACCGTAGTTTGAACTCAGACCACGAGCATACAAAGTATTATCCCAAAGCATCGGGTACCTGCCAATCAGCTTTTTATACCGGAAAATATCAGCCATATCTATAGACAGTGACCGCACTGTCGGACCTGTCCAGATAATTGCAACATCGCCCGGTATCTGTGGTATAAGATCACGGAAATATTGCTCAGCCCTTCCCCTGCTCTTATCAATAAATTCATTCAGGTACCATGGGGGACAAAATTCCAGCCGGGTACCGGGATAATCTTTTTCTAACCATGAATATATCTCATTCACCATATACGCCTGTGCATCCTGAAGATTAACAAATCTTTTTTTATCCTCTGGTGTATATAATGCATAAAGTTTCCGGTAATCTCCTTCGTGCGGCACAAAATCATCTGCCATCAGCATTAGTGTTTTCGCTCCGGACAAGAGCCCAAGCTGATAAACCGATTTCAGTTTCTTTAAACTTTCAGGATCAGAATGTGTAAAAATATATCTTAATTTTTCACTTAATGAATCGGTATGCATCTCGTAATCAAAATGATAATATGGGTTCACCATAATAGCAAGGTCAGTAACACCTGTTTTTTCACATTCAACACCTGCATTTTTCACACCTGCTATATATAAATCATCAGGATCATACCAATCTTTCCTGCCCCTTGTCTGACCATAGCCAACATAGGCTTTATTAAACTTAAGTAAGCTCATTTCAGATATCAAACCAATATCTCTATCCATCTCTTCTTCATTCATCCATGCAGAGAACAAATATGACCGCCCTGTAAAGTCAGGCCAATCAATGATATTTGCCGATTGCAGAATAAAATTGTCCTTGTTAAGAAGTTGTATCAGTGTGGTAACAGCATAGTAATCACCTACAGGGTTATTACCTGTCATAAAAATAACCTTTGGTTTCTCAGGCAGATTTGAAATTAAATATCCCTGTTGATACTGTTCTATCGAATCTAATAGCATATTTGCAGAATATTTCTTGAACAATTCATTCCGGCCAAGACAGAAAATTGTTGTTAGTGTATCCGGCATTACTTCTGAACGATCAGAAATAATTTCAACTCCGCTAAAATTAAATGAACCATCAAGGTTATGCACAAATATTGTGTCAAGTCTTTGTTTCAATAACCGTGCTGCTAACATTGTTTGCTTTGCGGGTGCTGATGGAACCATAATTACAGGATATTGGGAACTATTACCATCATTTGTAAAATACGAATAATCCCCTGTTTCCTTCACTATCTTTGGAGCTGGCAATAAAAGATCACTTTTATTGTAATCTTGTTTTATGTATTTCTCCATACGTTCAAGTGTGGAAAAATTCCATTTTGAATAGCGAAAATCAACATTGTCAATCCACATAGTTCCACTACCTTTTAACCCGAGAAATATTTTAACATATCTTGCATTATCCGGAATATCCCCTTCAGAAAAGGGATAGTTATAAGATCTTCCATTTACTCTGGCCCAGTCAAACTTATCGATATGCCAAAAATTTGAGAAAGAATAACCCTTAAAGGAGTTATCAATATAGGTTCCTGTATATGGATAATAATATTTACCATCTACAGGTATCTTGTTTTTATCATAGTACAAAAGACGAATATTTACAGCCTGATATAATTTTGTACCTAATCGTAATGTAGAAGAAGAAATATTCTCTAACCGTATATCATATGAAAATGAATAATTTCCCGGAATAACACGTATAAAATCGCTCATAATGCCCTCACCCATCAAATCTGTCTCACTTGCTGATTCACGTACAATCTTTATTGAATGTATTCCTTCAGAAACATCATACTCTGAATATTCTTTTTTATTCAGACTCACCCATATAACATTTTCACCCACTTTATTCCATCCCAGAATAAAAGATGACAGATCAATAGTATCGCTGGAGAAGTATTTTCCAAGTTCAAATGAAGGATTATGAACGAGATTCCCACTATTTTCCTGGGTGTTTCTGACCTGGTAAGGGATAGTAAAAGGATCTTTAGTGGACCATACAGCCTGGTTATGAATTGATGTCTTTTTGCCTGTACAACTATTTGTAAAGAAAAAACCGGGTAATAAAATTAAACAGATAACAAACCCAGAAATATTTGAGCTTCTATTAAACATTTATTAGTATTTTAAAGATTTCAACGCAACCATAATATGTTTTTTTTCATCTGTAATAAAGTAACGTAGATTATTATCATAAAATTTTATTATAAAAAAAAACTTTAAGCAATTAAGAAACCGATTACCCTCTAATACCCTCTACCCTAAATTTACCTATTACGTAACTATCCGGGGCCTGTTCAGGTCCCGGTTAGTTTTTTTACACATAATTATAACTCCCGAACCCAAATATTGCGGTAGCTAACCGGATTACCATGATTCTGCAAACTAAGAGGTAATTTAGCATTATGTGGTTTATAAGAATGGGCTCCGATAAAATCTGTATTGCCCCATATTGCCACATGATTCTGAACCAATACTCCATTATGGATCACAGTAACGTATGCAGGTATAACAACTCTACCGCTTTCCCCAAAACGTGGTGCCGTAAAAATAATATCGTAGGTCTGCCATTCAGCAGGTTTCCTGCAGGCATTCACCAGTGGAATATGCTCCTTGTAAATTGATGCAGCCTGGCCGTTTGAGTATGTTTTGTTTTCATATGAATCAAGCACCTGCACTTCGTACCGGTCCATTAGAAAAACACCACTATTACCACGTCCTTGTCCCTCACCCTGCACTTCTTCAGGTGACCGCCATTCAATATGTAACTGAATATCGGCAAAGGATGCTTTCGTAAGAATGGAACCTGCACCTCTTTTAACGGTAACATATCCGTTTTCTACTATCCATCCGGCTTCCTTGCCAGTTTTATTCTGCCATTGATCGAGATTGCTTCCGTCAAAAAGCACGATTGCATCTGAAGGTGGCGCTGTACCGTCACCGGGTAATACAACAGGGGGAACAGGTTTCCAAATTTCAGTAGATTGAGGTGTTTTTTTCTGGGCAGATGCATAAATACAAAGCGAAGCTGCCAAAACTGTCAATAATGTTTTCATAATTTTATTCTTTTTATGATAGAAATTGTACTACTTAACTATTTACTTTTAACTACTTACTTTTTCCTGCTGGCTTTTAGGGTATTTTTAAGCAAGGATACAATAGTCATCGGACCAACACCACCGGGGACAGGTGTTATAAAGCTGCATTTTGGTGCAACTTCATCGAATGCAACATCACCAACCAATTTCCACCCAGATTTTGTCTTGTCTGATTTAATCCTTGTAATACCAACATCAAATACAACTGCACCCTCTTTTACCATATCGGCTGTTAAGAACCGGGCTTTCCCCATAGCAACAATAACAATATCTGCTTTAGAGGAAAGTTCAGCGATATTTGGAGTACGGCTGTGACAAACGGTTACCGTAGCATTTCCACGCGAGCTTTTTCTCGATAACAGAATACTCACAGGTTTACCAACAATATTGCTCCGTCCGATAACAACACATGATTTCCCGGATGTCTCAATATTATATCTTTCCAACAGTTCAATTATGCCGGCAGGAGTAGCAGAAATATATGAAGGAAGACCAATAACCATGCGTCCGATATTTACCGGATGAAAACCATCTACATCTTTTTCAGGATCTATTGCTTCAACTACCTTGTTTTCTGATATATGATCAGGCAATGGTACCTGAACTATCAAACCGTCAATATCGTCGTCATTATTGAATTCAGCAATTTTTTCAAGCAAATCATTTTCGGTAACAGTTTCCTTCATTCGTACAATTGTTGACATAAAACCCACCCTTTCACAAGCTTTTTCTTTGTGTGAAACATAAGTTTCACTGGCGCCGTCTGTACCAACCAGAATAGCCACAAGATGAGGGATCTTCCCTCCTTTTTTTTGAATATCAGCTACCTCTTCAGCAATTTCCTGTTTAATCTGGTTAGAAACACTTTTTCCATCAATAATTTGGTACATAACAAGTATATTTTAAATTAGAAATCAATCTTCTTCGATGATGGTAATATCCTTTTTTGTTATACATTAATAAAAATAATTGGAATACTGGAATGTTGGAATACTGGGAATCCAGCATCCCATTCTTTCATCTTTCCATTTTTCCACTATTCCATTATTCCACTCTTCCCCATCATCCGGGCCATATTCTTTTTATTTGACATCATTTTCATCATTTTTTTTGTTTCGGTAAATTGTTTAATTAAACTATTTACTTCCTGTATAGTTGTACCGCTACCATTTGCTATTCTTTTTCTTCTGGTTCCATTCATAACATTAGGATAATCCCTTTCCTCAGGGGTCATTGACTGAATAATTGCTTCAATTCCTTTAAATGCATCATCATCAATATCCATATTTTTCAAAGCTTTTCCTGCACCCGGGATCATTGAAGCAAGCTCTTTAATATTACCCATTTTTTTGATCTGCTGTATCTGTGTGATAAAATCATTGAAATTAAACTGGTCTTTAGCAATTTTCTTTTTCAGTTTCCTTGCCTCCCCCTCATCATATTGCTCCTGTGCCTTCTCAACCAGTGAGACAACATCACCCATCCCCAGTATCCTGTCCGCCATCCTGTCCGGGTGAAAAACATCAAGAGCATCCATTTTCTCACCTGCACTAATGAATTTAATAGGTTTATTAACAACCGACCGGATAGAAAGAGCCGCCCCACCACGAGTATCACCGTCGAGCTTGGTAAGAACAACACCTTCATAATTAAGCCTCTCATTAAACTCTTTAGCAGTATTAACCGCATCCTGTCCTGTCATTGAGTCAACCACAAAAAGAGTTTCCTGTGGGTCTAAAGCTTCCTTAATAGCCGATATCTCTTTCATCATGGTTTCATCAATAGCAAGTCTTCCTGCTGTATCAACAACCAGAACATCATATCCATTCTTTCTTGCATGCTTAACAGCCGCTTTTGCTATTTTCACAGGGTTTTGATTATCTTCTTCAGTATAAACAGGAACACCTATCTGCTCACCAATCACTTTAAGCTGTTCAATTGCCGCAGGTCTGTAAACATCACAGGCAACAAGAAGCGGATTTTTCCCTTTTTTCTTTTTTACAAGTCCGGCAAGTTTGCCTGAAAAAGTGGTCTTACCTGAACCCTGTAATCCTGACACAAGTATTACTGAAGGGTTCCCTTTCAAATTTATCTCCTTACTGCTTCCTCCCATCAGTTCAACTAGCTGGTCGTGTACCAGTTTTATAATCATCTGTCCAGGCTTCACAGCATTAAGAACATTTTGTCCCAGGGCATTATACTTAACAGTATCAGTAAACGACTTAGCTATTTTAAAGTTAACGTCAGCATCAAGCAATGCTCTCCTGACTTCTTTCAAGGTCTCAGCAATATTTATTTCAGTTATTCTGCCCTGACCCTTCAGCAGCTTAAATGATCTCTCAAGTTTGTCACTTAAATTTTCAAACATTTCTTATAATAATTATTTATTATTTGTTAATAGTTATTCATGGTTCAGATTAAAGCTCAATTTGCTGGTTACCAGAGACAAGGCATGCCTTGTCTCTAACATCTTCAAACCTCAAACATCTTCCTCTTTTCTTCCTACTCACCTACTTAACTTACTCAACTACTCACCTATTTACATCCTTTCAGGTACATCTATGCCAAGTAATCCCATGCTTTTTTCAATTATACCCCCTGTTATCTCAGACAATTGTAATCTAAAATTTCTTGTTTCATCATTATCAACGTTAAGGATACTAAAATCGTGATAAAACTGGTTAAATCCTTTTGTCAGTTCATAACAATAATTAGCAACCATTGCAGTAGTCATTTGAATACCGGCATCCCGAATAACTCCGGGAAATCCAGCCAATATTTTTATCAATTCAATCTCTTTTTCATTAGGTTCAAAACAGGAATCTGTCTTTTTCTGAAATTTAATATTTTTTTCCGCAGCTTTTCTCAAAACCGACTTGATGCGTGCGTAAGTATATTGAATAAAAGGACCTGTATTCCCGTTAAAATCAATTGATTCTTTCGGATTAAAGGTCATATTCTTCCTTGGATCTACTTTCAGAATGAAATATTTCAGGGCACCCAGACCGATAATTCTGAAAATATCTTCCTTTTGTTTTTCAGAATAAGTGTCAATTTTCCCAAGTTCTTCTGACATATCTCGTGCCGTATCAATCATTTCGCTTATCAGATCATCTGCATCAACAATTGTTCCTTCCCGCGATTTCATTTTCCCCTCTGGTAGTTCAACCATCCCGTATGACAAATGATAAATATCTTTAGCCCATTTATACCCGATCTTATCCAATAATAGTACAAGTACCTGAAAATGATAATTCTGTTCATTACCAACAACATATATCTGTCTGAAGAATTTATAATCATCGTATCTTTGATAAGCTGTTCCCAGATCCTGGGTCATATAAACTGCAGTTCCATCAGACCGAAGCAATATCTTTTCATCCAGACCTTCCTTTGACAGATCAACCCACACCGAACCGTCTTCCTTTTTGAAAAGAACTCCGTTTTTAAGTGCACTGAGAACAATTTCTTTTCCTTTTATATAGGTGTCAGACTCATAATAAATTTTATCGAAGCTAACACCAAGGGCTTCATAGGTTTTGTCAAATCCTTTATAAACCCAACCATTCATTCTGTTCCACAAATCAACAACCTCTTTGTCTCCAACCTCCCACTTGAGAAGCATTGCCTGTGCCTCCTTTAGCAATGGTGCTGTCATAATAGCTTTATCCTCATCAGCTCCATTTTCTACCAAAAACTGAACCTGCTTTTTATATTCCTTCTCAAACCTCACATAAAAATCGCCAACAAGCTTATCTCCCTTCTTTTTGGCTATTTCGGGAGTTGTTCCTTCCCCCCATTTCTGCCATGCCAGCATCGATTTGCAAATATGAATACCTCTGTCGTTAACAATATTTACTTTTTTAACAACGTAGCCGTTTGCCTCAAATATTTTTGAAAGAGAATATCCTATGAGATTATTTCGTATGTGACCAAGATGAAGTGGTTTATTTGTATTTGGAGAAGAGAACTCAACAAGAATAGTTTTGTTTTCAGAACCTGTTTTTTTTATTCCAAAATCGGGATCCTCAATCATTTTTCTAAAACTTTCAATCCAATACTTTTTATCCATTTCCAGGTTCAGAAAACCCTTGATAGTATTGAATCCGGAGATTTCTTTAATATTTTCCTGCAGATAATTTCCAATTTCTTCTCCTGTCTCCTCAGGTTTCTTTTTTGAAAATCTCAAAAATGGAAATACTACTAATGTTATATCACCTGTAAAATCCTTACTTGTCTTCTGCAATTGTATTTGTTTTTCATCTACTTTGTAGTTGTACAATGAAAAAATTGCTTCCTTAACTTTATCTGTCAGTACTTTTTCCATACAGGTTTCTTCCTATTCTCAGGCATTAAATAAAAGAACAAAGATAATGATATGTTTGGTGTGTTAATAAATATTTTTTTAACGGTTTCCCGGAACATCCTTAATCATCATTTTTCTGTGTGATATAACACTTGTAATGGATGTTTCATCTATTTAAAATTCACTCCGCACTTTTTTACTTGTAATGTTTCATTAAATTTGTCGTTTATAAAATAGCAACCTCTCATGACTAAAATCATTAAGTTATTCTATCTGTTAATATTTGTTTTTATTTTATCAATACCGGTTTTACCCCAGGGATACCGGATAGAAGTTAAGATTGAAGGAATAAAAGACACAAGTATTGTCCTGGCATACCATTTTGGTGAAAAAAAATTAGTTAAGGACACTATTTATCTTGACAATCAGGGAGAAGGAGTTTTTGAAGATGAAAAAAAACTTGATGCCGGTATCTACCTGTTGGCTTTACCTAACATGAACTTTTTCGAATTGATTATAGATGAGGATCAGGAATTTTCAGTTTCAACTGATACAACCGATTTACTTAAATTTATGAAGTTCACCGGATCAGCGCAGAATAGTATTTTTATTGAATATCAGAGATTTATGGCTGAGCAACAAAAGAAATCAGGATCTCTCTCAAACAGGTGGAAACTTAATAAGGAAAATCCTGATTCACTTGAAACGATCCGGGAAGAAATGAATATGCTGGATAGGAAGGTTAAAGATTACTGGAACAAAATCATAAGTGAAAATGAGGGTATGCTAATTAGCAGTTTAATAAATGCTATACGGCCTCCTGAGCCGCCTGATTTCGAAATACCCGATAATATTGTAAATAAAGATTCAATGAGGTGGGTTCTTGGATACAATTATAATAAAAACCATTTCCTGGATAGTGTTGATTTTTCGGATCAGCGGTTACTCAGAACACCGGTGCTTAAGGCAAAAATTGACAGGTATTTCAACAATGTCCTGATCCAAAAACCCGATTCGGTAATACCTGAAATCACAAAAATAGTAGACAGGTGCAGAGCCAATGAAAAAGTTTTCCAATATGTAGTGATCTACCTGCTGAACAATTTCCTGCAATCTAATATCATGGGAATGGATGAAGTATTTGTAAGTGTCGCTGAAGATTATTATCTATCGGGTGAAGCTGATTGGGTTGACTCCGCTTCACTTGTAAAAATCCGTGATAGAGTATATAAAATCAAACCTAACATAATTGGACACCTTAGTAAAGATTTGAAAATGGAAACCGAAACAGGAGAATGGGTTTCGTTGCACCAGGTAAATGCTAAATACACTGTCTTATATTTTTGGGAAACTGATTGCGGTCATTGTAAAATTGCAACACCATTACTTCTGGACATCTACAAAAAACTCAAAGATAAAGGTCTTGAAGTATTTGCAGTGTATACACAGGATAAGAAACAAGAGTGGATTAATATTATCAACGAGAAAGGATATAACTGGATAAATGCCTGGGATCCAAACAACACTACTTATTTCAGATTATTTTATGATATTTACAGCACACCAACCGTTTATCTGCTCGATGAGAATAAGAAAATAATTGCCAAAAGAATTAGTGTTGAAGCACTTGGGAAAATGCTGGATAGTTTGTTTTAGTGTATAGGAATTTATCTGCTAAATATTTTTTTCAAATATAAAGACAATTGATAAATTGAAGAAAATTCATTTTTTTTATCACCCGTTTTCAGGTTTATTTGAATTATACCATTCTTCTCATTGACAGCTACAATATTTTCTTGTTTCCCTGCTTCTGCAACTTGCAGTCCGATTCTTTCAAGAGCTTTTGTTGTCCACAGTCTGGCAAGTCCTTTACCTGATAATCCAATTTTTCCTTTGAAATCTACAGGTAACAAGAAATCACCCTTATGCACATCAAACTGCAATTCAGAGTCTTTAAATATATCAGCAAAACGGTCGGTTAGTACAAGATCCTCCGGTGCACCTGAAATAATTTGGTCAGGCAGCATAAGCCATATTTTGTCAGCCCTGTGTATTGCAATATTCAAATCATGAGTTGAAAAAATGATAGTTTTTCCAGTATTGGTAGCAAGATCGTTCAGAATCCGGACAATCTCATATTTTCCTGGCAGATCGAGAAAAGCAGTCGGTTCATCCAGGATCACAATTCCGGTTTCCTGGGCCAGTGTTCTTGCTATCATAGCTCTTTGTCTTTCGCCATCCGAAATTTCGGAAACAGGTTTTTGTTCAAACCCTTCCAGCCCGGCTAACCTGATCGCCTCCTGCACCAATTTCCTGTCATGTTGTTTTAGCCTTCCTGCCCAGTTAGTATGCGGAAACCTGCCAAGTGAAACAAGGTCAAAAACTTTCAGGTTAGCAATTCGAATTGGTTCAGTAGAAACAAAGCTAATAACCCTGGCTGCTTCAATTCTCCTAAGCTCATTTATATCAGTACTATTTATCAGTATTTCCCCGGATAGGGACTTCTGTAAATTCGCAAGCGTTCGCAGCAAAGTACTCTTTCCTACCCCATTTCGCCCAATTAAAGCAACCAGTTCCCCCTTACCTGCAGAAATATTTATATCCGAATAAACAATTTTCTTTTTATGGTTATTAAGAACAAAACCAATTTCCAGGTCACGTGTTAACAAAACAGGCTCGGTGTATTCCATATTAAATTCAAATCACAATTTTATGAGAAAGCTGCATACTTCCTGTTACGTATTATAATCCATACCACAACAGGTATTCCAACAAGAGCAGTTACCGAATTAATAGGTAAAATTGTATCATATCCGGGAACATGTGCAATAATATCACTAAAAAGCAGCAGAATACCACCCATTACTAAGGTACCACTTAACAGTATCCGGTGATCTGCAGTATTAAAAATCATCCTGGCAATATGCGGAACTGCAATCCCGATAAATCCTATCGGACCGCAAAAAGCAGTAATACTACCTGCAAGAATGCTGGTACTCACAAAAATTAAAATTCTTGAAGCTTTTACATTAAGCCCCAGACTTATTGCATATGTTTCGCCTAACAAAAGTGCATTAAGCAGTTTCACTGAAGAAAAAGATATTCCCAGTCCCACAATGACACTAAAAGAAAGAACTTGAAGTTGCTCACGTGAAACATGTCCCAGACTGCCCATTGTCCAGACCACAAATGCTTTTAATGCCGTTTCATGACTGAAATACTGAAGGATGCTAACAACCGCAGTTGTTGCACTGCCGAACATAATGCCAAGGATAAGTATTGTCATTATATCCCTTACCCTCATAGAAACCATCAATATCAGAAATAATATTATACCTGATCCTATCCATGCCGCAGATACTATTGCCCAGTTACCAATGTTTAGAATATTTGATGCGGAAATCAAGGAGGAAAAACCTAACATTAGAATTGCAACTCCCAGACTTGCCCCTGCACTTATACCTAATACATAAGGTCCTGCAAGTGGATTTCGAAATACAGTTTGCATCTGTAGTCCGCTGACTGACAGAGCTACCCCTGCCAGTAAAGCCGTAATTGCTTTTGGGAATCTGAATTTGTAGATAATAGTTACCCATTCTTCCTTTCCTTCCCCGGATATCAATATCCTGACTATTTCAGAGAAAGGGATCCGTACAGATCCGAGAAACAGATCAAGTAAGAATAGTAAAACCAAGGCAATCAAAAGTACCCCAAAAATAAGCAGGTGCTTCCTGCTCAATAATCTGCCTTGTATATTCTTTGATTCAGTCAAAACATTTACTTTTCCACCTTTTTGTAATAAACAAAGTTATGATCAGGTAATAATTCAGGATGAAATATTTTTACAAGGTCTTTAAGAATAAGATGAGGATTTGTAACACCTGACTCCCAGTAATCATTACCCCCGTTTTTATTAACCACTGCATTATTATTAAAAATCACATCTTTTTGTATCACATCAAGTTCACCAAGTCTTTTGTCTACCCGCAAAATATCTTTGATACTTGAAGCTGCTCCCGGGTTGATCCAACAATCAGCCTTTAATGCTTTCTCATAAACTGTTTCCATATCAAGAGGCAAAGCCTCTGTTGACCTGTTTTTATCCCATAAATAAGAACCTCCGGCATCTTTAATAAACTGTGCAGCAAACGACTCTCCACCCGGCACATACCAGACACCTTTCCAGGGCAATCCTGTTAATACTAAAGGTTTGTCTTTCTCTTTAGAGGCAATATCCCTTAAGGAATTATATTGCTGAGCCAGTTTGTCAAACTTTCCTGATGTAACATTTTCTTTATTATAAAAAGCTGCAATAAACTTTACCCATTCAGCTTTAGCCAAAGGTTCTTTTTCAAGATATTCACCATTTAATACAACAGTAATACCCAATTCATTCAGCTTCTTCATATACCCTGTCACTTCACTGCCTATTCCATATGCAAGAACCAGATCAGGATTAAGATGTACAATTTTTTCAAAATCCAGTTTCTTTTCATATCCAACATCAATAATCTTCCCGGTTTTTAAAGCATTTATTACTTCCTTATTTGTAACAAACTGTGGACTTGACATTCCAACAAGACTTGAAATCTCGTCTACAAATTCAAGAAGAGCTATATGGGTGGTTGATAAGCAAACAATTCTTTTTACCGGAGTCCTTATAACAATTTTTCCACTAAGTTCTTTAGGTATATCTATTTCACTTTTTACGAGATAATATGTAAAAGAAACATTTTCAGCCCCTTGCCAGGGATTATGCACATTTATTTTTGTGTATCCCGGAAATTCAACTATTCTAAATCCTTTGGCATAAACAATATTAATCTCCTCTCCCATTTTCTCAGGCAAGATGGAATTTGTATCATGTAAACTGTTCCTGCATCCTGACTCAGATAAACTGAAAGTAAAAAGTAAAAAGTAAAAAGTAAAAAGTTGAATAGGATATTTTCTGTCTATCATATATAACATAGTTAACATTTATTTCTCAGGTTAAAGTATTTTTGTATCGGACTTCAACCCCATCCGGGGTTGAGTTTTTGCATTGTATTGTTACCCCGGACGTAACCGGGGCTACCTTACTTAAAGCCCTCCGGGCTTATTCTCTTTTCTTCCCAATTTTCCATTTTTCCAATATTCCATCATTCCAATCCTCCTACCTGACAATTGAAACTTTAAATGTTTCGTTTTTTGCACCCTGGCTTATTCTGATAAAGTATAGTCCGGTTTTCAATCCTGTAAGATCAAGATCAATTCTGCTTCCTGTAAATTCCATCTCAACATCCTGCAAAATATATCCGGCAGGATGATATACCTGCACCCGGATAGCACCAGGAGAAAATTTGTTTTGGATAAATGAAACCAGGCCAGAAGCAGGATTCGGGTAAACAACAATATCAGAATAATTATTAATCTCAACTGCTAAATACGGATCGCGATGATTAACAGATGTTGCACCTGAATTTTCCGGATCAAGCCAGTATTTAAGTTGTTCTCCTGATGAGCTATAATCATCCCACGCATCAGTTAGCCGTAAAAAGTAATCGTTTACCGAATTCCCACAATGGGCATCACCTCCTGAAAGGACTCCTACAACCTTATGATCCTGATCAAAAAGCGGAGCACCTGATGATCCTGCCTCAGTTGTTCCAACATCCCACTGCAAAATATTCCAGAATGCATTCTCATCAAACGTAGAATAACTTGTCACGACCGCAGGATCATTATCAACAGATATCTTTTTAACATCTCCGTTTGGATGATGGATTGTTACTGAATTTTCAGGTGGTATATCCAGATTACTCCATCCGGCATAGATTGGATTATATGTAATTGGAGGTATCTCATTCAATTCAACTAAAGTAAAGTCCAGATTTTCGGAAGTTGCTTTCAGTTCTGAACCTGATATTGATTTGGCAACAGATCCATCCGGTCCGTCACATTCCGGACTTTCATATTGAAATACAAAGATTGTATTTTCAGCATGTGAAGTATCTTCAATACAATGATTTGACGTCAACAGGTAAGGGGTATCAGTTTCTGAAGTATTACTTATAAGCACACCTGTGCATAACTCAGAATATCCATGATCGGCTTTATATATAAATTCACGGCAAACTGCATTTTTTTCACTTTGCCAATCCTGCCCTTCCGGGCAATTAATATCGACATTACAGGGTCCGGATGTATTATACCATTCATCCTTTGAATTAATTATTCTATTTATTCCACGGTAATCATAGACTACTGATCCGATATGCAAAGAATTTTCCCTGTTCTCCTTAAACTGAAATTCAATTATTATAGAATCATTTGGCAATGGTCTTATAGCCAGTGTTTTGTTTTTATTCATATTCCCCCCGGTAAAAGCTCCAAGCACCTGCTTTTTATCAGGAGAGTAAATAAAAACCTTTTCACCATCATCCAGGTCAAACCGGTCAAATATTAATCCCAGTCCCCTGGCATCCGGCGACCATAATCCTATTCTCCAAACCTGACACCCTTCAAATGACTGAAAAACACCGGCATTATCAATCCCTAGAGATACAGGAATGATCTTTCCGAATCTCAGACTTTTTTTGCCTGTTATCAATCTCTCCTGCTCTTCAATGCTAATAAGTTTATCCCTGTTTACACCCGGTAATTTGATAAAAGGTACATTTCTAAAATCAGCTCCTGCAGGCATTCCGGAAAAAGAGATCTGCCCTTTACATGGCAATGATATTAGCAAAACGGGAATTATAATAAATAATATGTATCTTTTATTTTTCATCGAAATCAAATAGTGTAAAACTTTTTTTTCTTCTTTTAACTAAAAAAATAAAGAATATTTTTTTATTTATGTTCTAAAATAGTATTTTGTTAGTATTAAATCCTGTATCCATGAAACTTTTAATGATATTTTGTAATAAGTTTTCTTTTGAGCCCGGCATTAAAACCCTCGATCAGTTCGAAACAGTCAAAAGTGGCAAATCATATAATAACATTCTTGCCGGCTTCATTCAGGCTGAAAAAGAAGATGAAGCAGATCCAGCCGGGGTTGAAAAAAAGCTTATAAAAAATCTCAAGTGGGCAGCCAAAAAGAATGAAACAAAAACTATATTGCTTCATTCATTCGCTCATCTTTCAAACAGCAAAGCTGAACCGGAATTCACAAAAAGTCTGTTTGATCAGTCACAACAAAGGCTTGAGAATGCTGATTACATATGCTATCAGACTCCATTCGGATATTTCCTGCATTTAAATCTGGATGCACCTGGAAATTCCCATGCCCGAATTTTCAAAAGCTTCTAACAGATTATCAAAGAACTCTATATTTACCGGTTAAACACAAAAGATCCGGGAATAATATCTACATCAAAAGAATCCTTCAAAGTAGCGTCAGGTAAATATCTGAATACTTTCCCTTTTTGCTGATAATCAACCGCATCAGCGGCATATATGATTCCATTTTCCGGATCAATTCCAATACTATAAAACAATTTTTCTGTTTGCACCAATGGTTCAGATGGGATTTTCGTATCTGATACAGGCATTTGAATTATTCCATTATTCAAAAAATAGAGTGTATCACCCAACCCGTTAATACAAAGATGCGAAGGAGATGATTCCAGCACACTAAACCTGAATGTTTCCTCTTTTTTCCTTGAAGAAGGATCTATCCGTAAAATACCAGGCATTTCCTCATTTAAGTATCCGCCGCTGCACAGTACCCATAATTTATGATTCTTATCCAATACCATACTATTTGGTTCAATAATAACTTCAATACTATCTATTATCTCTCCTATAATCGGATTAATAATCAATATTTTATTTCCATCCATCCAGTTTGCCACGAAAATCTCATCATCAATTTTCATCATTTGTTCAGTTGATATTCCGGTTTCTATTGTTTTTGTAATTGTGAAATTATCAAGGTTAACTACTGAAATCGAACCGCTAAACATATCAGAAACATAGGCAATTGAATCAGATACAGGTAAAAAGTGCCTTGGTGAGGAAAATCCGGATATCGTATTTACTGATCTGAAATCATCCATATTGATTACTTCAATTTTCGCCGAATTATTTATAACGATAAAACCAAGACTCTCCGTGATATACATTGATTGAGGAATATCACCTAATGACCTGTCATTAATTTCCTGAAAAATGTGGTTATACATTTTTGATTCAGCCAGGTCCAAATAGGAAACCGAACCGTTACCGCTTCCAAAGTTTCCTTCATTAATAATGAAAACTCCGGGACTGAATGATCCGGGAAGATCATTATCCGATGCTAAATTCCCATTTTGCTCACAACCTACAATAAACAACATACCCGCAATCAGCAGGCTTGTTTTCAGAAATTTAGTATTTGTTCTTTTCATAGTAAGTATTTATTTGTTGTTTTTATTTAAAAAATATCTAATACTCAAATAATAGCTTCTCCCGGGCATAGGATGATAAACAATAGCCTGATATTCAACATCCCATATATTTCCAATAGACAGATTCAATTCCGCTCTCTGACTACCCTTTTTAAATGTATATGAAAGAGAAAGATCACCTATCCTATAGGATGGTATGAATAAAGAATTATCCGAGCTGATATATCTTTTTCCAATATAGCTGAAGGAATATTTTGCTTTAAACTCACCTGTTTTTATTTTTATATACGTATTAGCCTTATGTACCGGAACATAAACAAGTTGCTTATTCTCCGACATGTCCGAAGAACCGGAAGGTTTCATATTAGTTGCTAATGTAAAAGCATAATTTGCGCCAAGAGATAATAAGAATCTTGTTTGGCTTAAGCGACAACTTAGAAAGGATTCCATTCCTTTTGAAAGTACTTCTTTCAGATTTGCCGGTTCCCAGTAACCATATTTTCCCGGCTGCCACTGTATCCAGTTGTCAATCTTTGACCTGTAAGCTGTTACACCTGTCTGATACGAAAATATTCCATCTGAATTGGTTGAATAATCAAAATTAAATTCACCACTGTTACCTTTTTCTTCATTCAGATCGGGATTTCCTCCCGGGTACCAATACTGGTCATTTAAGGTTGGCTTGTGATAATTCCTGGAAATATTTGCCTTAAGATGAAGGTCTTTTTCCTTAAATAGCTTTAAATCAATTCCTATTGATGGGATCAACGGAACAGGTTCGCCATTATAGACATCCTGCCTGGCCATAATATTTATTTTCAGCCGCTGGTTAACACTCTTTTCAGCCGAAACATAGGCTGAAAAATGTTTTCGTTCAACCATTTGCCGGTAGTTCTCAGTCCGTACCGAATTAAAATCACCTGATACTCCGGAATTTAATTTAATCTCCGGAAAAATATCATAAGAAAAATCAACTCTTCCTGTAATTGTCTGCGTTCTGTTTTCAGAGTCAATACCTGCAATACGATTACTGTAGTTCAGGAAATTATTCAACCAGGCAGCTGTGGTATTAACAACAACATTATTGCTATAATATTTCCAATTTATCTGGCTGCGTAGAAAATGATCTTTCTGGTTTTCATTCCCTTTAACAGGGGTTACAACCATTGGCTCTGGTATATGCCTGTTATTTGATTGATACCAAAATCTGGCAGTAAGAAAATGATTTGATGAAGGTCGTATATAAAACTCCTGAATAATTCCACTTTTACTGAATGATGCATTTTCCCTTTCCTGAATAACAGGGACCTGCGAGATCTCTGTATTAAGAAATGTAAAATTGTTCTCTGAGGCATTGTAGAAAAAACGAGTTTGAGATTGGAATCGCGAATTACCAAAAGCAGAATTAAAATGACTACTCTTTGAATGGTAACTGCCAAACTCCTGTGATAATTCAAATTTTAGCCGGTTATTCCAGTCAGGTTCATTAATAAGATTCACACTTCCTCCAAGAGCACCACTATAATCACGAATTGATCCTGCACCATAAAAAACTTCTGCTTCATCAAGAAACGAAGCAGGGATCAATGAAAAATCAAGCTGCCCCAACATGGGTGAGTTTATTTTAATACCGTTCCAGGTTACTATTGTATGTGATGCACCAGCTCCCCTGATGGATGATGTTGCCAGTCCACCCTGTCCATAAGTTTTAATAAAAAGAGGAGTGTTCTCGGCTAAAAGATCAGAAAGGTTCCTGGTATA
>JAGGXD010000048.1 GCA_021163295.1 Bacteroidales bacterium | reverse complement strand
ATTTACTGATGTTGCTATACCCAGTGGTGTTGCTGCAAACAGTCATGGTGTGCCTACAGGGTCGATGCATGGTTCAATTGGTGATATTGATGGTGACGGATTAATTGACTTGCTTGTGGTAGATCTTCGGTATGGAGCCCTCTATCGTAATACCGGTAACGGACTGTTCGAGGATATTACTGAAAACAGTGGTGTCGCCGGCGCGTTTGCAGGAAAAGGTGCCTGGGGTGCTGCACTTTTTGATTATGATAATGATGGTGACCTTGATATTTTCTCTGCAAACGGAACCGCAGAGGAACTGATTTTACAACCCCAGTTATTATTGGAGAATAATGGGAAAGGACACTTCAAAAATATTGGTCCTGAGGTTTGTGATTATTTTTCTACAAAGAGGTCGGGCCGGACAATGGCTGTTTGGGATTATGATAATGACGGAGATATGGATATAATTGTATCTCATGTTGATCTTAAAGCCACCGCTACTCTTCTGCGCAATGATCTATCTAACCCAAACCACTGGATTGGCTTAAAACTTACAGGTAAAAACGGACCTGCTTCCGCTATAGGCGCCAGGATAACTGTTACAATTGGAAATAAAAAACGGGTTTATATTAATCAATGGTCAACAAGCTACCTCTCAAACAACGATTCCCGTGTACATATTGGCCTGGGCAAGGATAACCATATTGACAAGATTGAAATTTTCTGGTCAGACGGGAGTAAAGAGACATATACCAATTTTCCTGTTGATCGTTACCTGACAATAAAGCAAGGAACAGCACCCTTATAACTTCCTAAACATCATCAGTCTGAAATCCATCACCTGTGAACCGGGGATATCGGTTGCTTTTAATGTTAGTTTACCTTTACCTTTATCCAGGTGAATTGTTCCCATTTTTAATGGTTTAAAATCCTTAACATAAGATTCTATTCGTTCAACACGATCATTTTCCATGCCTGTTAAAGGAGGATCATGCGCTTCGGTGATCTTTCCGGTGAGTTTACCTGAACCAAAGCTAATTTCAAATGTAGAACCTATATCTTTTTCAGGGCATGTATAGTACAAAATAACCTCAAAATCTCCATCAGCCAGCACCTCTGCATCCCATGTGATTTTATCATCTATGTTAATCCAGTTATAGAAAAATGAACAGTTGGGATAACGGTTCGATCGCTTAATATTGCCAAAAGGGATACCATCACGGGCAGGAATTTGTGTAAATTCATAATCAGGGTGACCGATTGGAAAGGGACGGGTATCTTTTTCAGGAAGCTCAGATAAAACAGTCTTTTCCCATTCCTCTTTTGCTGTTATCAGTTTCTTTGTAATTTCCGGGTTTTGTTCAGATATATCGATATATTGACCCGGATCATTTACCATGTCGAACAGTTTGTTGTTGTTATCCAACCGGTATTGCTGACTACGGACACTGGTTCTCCTACTCCAGTGGTTAAAAATCAAACGTTCTTCCCATTCATTGTTATTTTCCAAAAGGAGGGGTTTCAGGCTAATACCATCCAGGGGTTTATTTGTGTTATATTGTATTCCCGTTAAATCAGCCAGTGTTGGTAAAATATCAATTGCTCCTGCAATTTGTTTTATATTTTTACCGGGCTCGATAACGCCTGCCCACTGAATAAAAAACGGAACCCTCACGCCACCTTCGTCAGTTGACCCTTTCCTGCCTTTCATTCCTCCGTTCCATCGCCACCCGTTTGGTCCGTTATCAGAAAAATAAATTATTATAGTGTTTTCCTCCAATTCAAGTTGCTTGATCTTTTTCATTACCCTTCCAACATTCCAGTCGATATTCTCACACATAGCCAGAGCAGGTCTTGTATGTTGAAGGTTTTCTTTTTCGGGATCGCGGTGTAATTTTTCCACCTCTTTCTCACTGAATTTCTCCCACCACTGTTGAGGTACCTGCATAGGACTATGGGGTGTATTGTAAGGAAGATAGAGGAAAAAAGGATTGTCTTTGTTCTTTTCTATAAACTGCAAACCATGGTTTGTGAGATCGTCAATGATAAAACCATTACCTTTTACTAATTCACCATTATGTTCTAATGGCGGACTAAAATAGTTACCCCAGTGCCCTGAGCAAAAACCGTAAAAATCATCAAATCCCCTTGCGTTTGGATGATATGGGTACTGCATCCCATTGTGCCATTTTCCGTAGGCGGCAGTTTTATAACCTGCCTTTTTAAACAGATCGGCAATTGTGGTTTCGTCCAGGTCAAGTCTTTCCCCGCCTGCAGAGGTTGAATAAACACCTCCGTGGGGATGGTATCTGCCTGTGAGCATTTCCGCACGGGTGGGCGAACACACCGGACATACATAGAACCGGTCGAAACTGGCGCCATGCTGAGCCAGGTTATCAATATTCGGAGTTCTTAAATTTGTATTACCATTTATACTTAAGTCACCCCAGCCCTGATCGTCAGCGAGGATCATCACCACATTTGGTTTCTTGTTTTCTTGCATAGTAGTTTGCATACATCCGGCAAACAAAAAGGGAATTAGGAGAAGCAGTGATTTTTTCATTTATTTCCAGGATTAAACAGTGAATTTCCATTATTAAATTTACGGTCCAGCAGCATATCAACCATTTGAACACCGTTCATCATACTTCCATATAGTCCATGAGCAAATTTTGGTTGATAAAGATTCTCAACAGGTGTTTTAAAGGGGAGCCGTTTTGGCCCGAATTGTGTTACAATAGATGCCATATCATAGATGCTTCCTGTTGGTGATCCTGAGTAACGGGAAAAGGTAGCAGGAGTGGCAATATCTTTAACTACGATATGTTTACTTAATCCGGGGATAAAATATTTCTCAGCTATATTGATAAAAAAGTCTCCCCATTTCTCTTTTTCAGCCTTATACTTTTCCGGGTCATTCTTTCGCCATTCCAGCCAGTTACCTGGTCCGAAAGGTGTACATCTGATAGTTACGGTGTTTTTGGAACCGGTGGTAAGAGAGGGACAGATAACTGCTGCATGAAAACAATCTTCAGAGAACGCATTCTCCCCGGCAAGAAATCCGTTAAATAGTTTTTCCGAAGTTCCCAGTCCGGTTGATACTACATTATAAGGATAATCAAGATCCATACCTGCAAGATCAATATTATCATCCAACCCCAGGGCGATATTAATTGACGAGGTGGACATAACGATATTTTCCAGACGTTTTATATATTTTGCAGGCAGGTTTTCGTCTCCCACAAGTTTTCTCATTGCCACCATCGGGTCGATAGTTGTAATTACTTTACCGGCTCTGATTATATCATCATCCCCTTTTATTTTAACTCCTGTTGCTTTCCCGTTTTCAACTACAATTTTTTCCACTTCTGCATTCAGGCGTACCTCCCCGCCCCATTTTTGAAAAAGGACAGTCATATTTGCAGGAAATTCATCAAAGTAACCATATGGTCTGAAGCATCTTGTCATAGAAGAGAGCATTGCCCCTGTAGCGTAGATTGAAGAAGCCCTGTCGGAAGGCACCCCTGAGAATGAAGTAAAAGTTTCCATAACCTCTCTAAGCTTAGGATTTTTAATATCAAATTTAT
>JAGGXD010000075.1 GCA_021163295.1 Bacteroidales bacterium | reverse complement strand
TGTTTTGGTGGTTCTTTAAAAATTATCAAATTGATTCAAAATACTTTTCAGGGAAATTAATCCATAAGATGTTGAGGTTTGGTTTTCCTCTGTTTCTTACAGAGGTTGCATTCCTCTTATTATCTTATGCTGATCGTTATATGATCCTTGCTTATAATGGAGAGAATATGTTGGGATTGTATTCGGTAGGGTATAATCTGGCTATGTATATAGCTGATATTATAATATTTTCAATAACATATACAATTGTGCCCTTATTTGTTGAAGTATATGAACAGAGTGGAAAGCTGGGAACTGAAATTTTGCTCGAAAAGGTCATGCATTATTTAATGATTGCCGTGATACCTATAACTGTAGGATATTGTGCTGTCTCTGAAGAATTAATAACGGTACTCGCGTCTTTAAAATATACGGAGGCCGCATCTTTTTCGCCGTTAGTACTGATTGGAACATTTTTTCTGGGATTTAATAATATTTTAAATGCTGGCCTTTATATAAAAAAAGAATCTGCCAAGATATTATTGATTATTTTTGTTGCAGTTATAATCAATATAGGCCTTAATATCTTACTCTTGCCAAGATATGCAGCGATGGGTGCTGCAATTGCGACGCTGATTTCTTGTGTTATCTCTACGTTATTAACAATATTTATGTCTTTTAAACACATAGCAGTTCGATTTCATCTTAGAACTTTGTTTTGGCATTTTATATTATCCGCAATTATGTTTGGAACCGTTAAGATAATTACAATAGATTGTGCTTGGGGAAATTTGGTGGTTAAAATATTTATTGGGGTTGTTATTGTTGTTCTGGGGAACTTTATTTTAGAGAGAGAATTGGTTTTAATGGTTTTGCGAAGGTTGCGCTCTACTCGATGATAATATGATTGATAGCGCTAAATACTACATAAAACAGTTCCTTCAATATGGTTTATATGCATTTTGTCTATTTGCCTCCATTACCACAATATTTAGGGATATTAAGCTGGGGATAAATTTACTGGTTTTTTTTGCTCCTCAGCCTAATATTTGGTATAGATTTCAGGAATTTCCTTTCGGATCAAATATTCTTGATATATTATTTTTATCAGCCATTCTTGGTGTTTTTTATCAAAGGAAGTCTTTTCGAGGTGGCAACGGTTTTGTGATAGTTGTTTTCATTATCATATCTTATTTTGCGTTATGGAACTCATCGTTTAATTATAATTTGCCATTACCTCTCAGTTTGTCTAGTCCATACTTGAGTGATTTTAAAAATTATATACAGATGATTTTTTTTTATTTTTTACTGTTGGCGGTTGCTGGAAGAGATAGAGATCGAAAAAAAATCATCATTCTTATGTGCTGCGTTCTTCTTCTTATTGCTTTACGCAATTTCAGAAATTTTACCCCAGGTGATAGTTTTTCATGGGAGTTTAGAGCTTCCGGACCATTTTGGATGGTCGGGCTTGGTGCCAATCACGCGGGTGCTTTTTTTGTTGATTACGCCTCGGTTTTTTTAGGCCTGTTTTTGCTGGATAATAATAAATGGAGAAAATGTCTTTATATTCCTACATTATTTTTTTCATTGTATACCATTTTTTTCTCCTATTCCCGTGGTGCTTATGCAGCTTTGGTTGCCGTGCTGCTTATTTGCGGAACGATGGTTAATAAAAAAATTCTTGTAGGGATATTGATCGTTATAGCGTTTTGGCAAGTAGCTTTGCCACGGAGTGTTGTTGATCGGATTTCAATGACGCAACAGGATGACGGCCAAATGGAGAATTCTGCTGGTGGAAGACTGGAACTGTGGGACCTTGGTTTCGAATTGTTTCTTGAACACCCAATATTTGGTGCCGGTTATGCTGGCTATGAACTTACGTATAGTAATAAAGTAAGTAAAACAGGAAATCAATTCTCTTCAAAGCAGGATATTCATAATTTTCATTTACGTACTTTGTGCGAACAGGGGATAGTAGGGATGATTGCTTATTGGCTTTTGTTTTTGGCGGCATTAAGATCAGGCATGAAACTGTATCGACATAAAAATAATCCCTTTTCCTCAGGGCTGGGATTGGGATTCATGCTATGTGTTATATCTGTTTTTATTACGAATATATTTGGGGACAGGTGGTCATATTTTTGTCTTGGTTCGTACTTCTGGATTTTTTGGGGAATAGTGGATGGCAATTTAATCTGTTTACGCAATGGATCTGAAATGGAAGGTCAAGGAACTTCTTCTCCAGGGGTAGGGGCATCATGGGTAGAAAAAAGATATCCTTTTTTGGCAAAAATTTTCAACTAACTGCCCCCTTATTTCTCGGGTTATCTTTGCTTGGGAAAAGAGAAGAGCAACATAAATATTGGATATTGGAGGGATATAATCATGTCTTGTAAAGTGGTATTTCCGTTGATCAAACTGATGGCCTACAAACTTACTTATTTTCCTTTATTACACCTGTTGTATCGTCTGCCAATATCCTATGATATTAAGAAGAAAATGAAAAAGAAATGGTTTTTCGATAAATTCGCCAGATGTGCACGTGATAATTTTTTTGTGGGGGAGGAAGTGGGGGGTGAAAAATATAACCTTTACGATGTCGGTTTATTTAAATTGTCACTGATACTGGATAATCAGCTATTTCCCCTGGAAAATTTAGAATGGAACCTAGCTCATGAATATCTCGATATAGTAGGTCCATCATTAAGCCCATTTTTGTCCAGGTTTATAATCGGTGAGGGGCCATATGAAAGTGGTGTTTGTGTTCTTGAGAAAGGGGATGTCGTTGTCGATGCAGGTGGTAATATCGGCATGTTTGCCTTTCTGGCAGCCCAGAAGGTAAGTGAAAAGGGACAGGTGCATGCAATTGAGCCAATCCCCTATTTTCAAAAATGTATCGAAACAGGAATCAGGGAAAATCATTTAGATAATGTTTCCGTTCATGGCGTTGCTTTAGGAAAGGAAAATAAAGAATGTATCTTTCAATTGAGCCTTGACAATCCCGGGGAAACCGGACATGGTTTTAATGGTAAACATCCCATAACAGTAACCCAAACTACTCTCGATTCTTTGGTATTTAAGGAAAAAAAGATTGATCGAGTTGATTTTATTAAAATGGATATCGAGGGCTCGGAAAGGGAGGCCTTGCAGGGGGCAATGGAAACTATCCGGCACTTTAAACCCAAAATGTCAATTTGTACGTATCATTTGGATGATGATCCCGTTGTCCTACCTGGAATAATTAAAGACATTGACCCAACTTATACCATTTTGATGGGGCGAAAGAAACTTTATGCGTTTGTTTGATTCTGTATCGACTCTTTTAGAATGAACTCTTCCCAAATGGGGAACTGTTATTTATGAATATCCTTTTTCTGGCCACGAACTATCCATATCCCCCTGATTCAGGACACAATTTACGTACTTTTAATATTCTTAAAGGATTAGCTGAATACCATAAAGTGTTTTTTGTCGGATTTAACAAGCATGGAAGGGCTGTTAATGTAAATGATACTATCGCTAAAATATGCGCTTCGGTAAATGTTTTTATGGCTCCCGAAGATATTTCCAGAGGCAGTTTGTTTGGTTCTCTTACTCGTAATTTATTTTCATCTTACCCGTTTGTGGCGGAAAAATATTACCGAAAGGAAATTCGAGATAGGATTAAAATCATTATGTCTGTTAATAGTATTGATTTGGTTCACTGTGATATATTGCATATGGCCCGTTATTTGGAAGATATCAGTTATGTTCCCAATCTGCTAACCGAGCATAATATAGAATCCAATCGTTTAAGGACTCTAGTTTATAACAGTAAGAATCCATTTTTTAAGTTATATATGTACTTGCAATACAAGAAATTATTTCTTTTTGAACAAAGGATGATCAATGAATTTGACTTGGTGGTTGCGATTTCACCAGAAGATATTAATGGCCTGAAAGTTATGGCCCCAAAAGCAAATCTGACCTGTTTGCCCAATGGGGTGGATACTGATTTTTTTAAGCCTGCGCCGGTCCTTCCAGAATCAAAAAGTATCATATGGACCGGCGGAATGAGAGATATGTACAATAAAGAAGCCATGAATTATTTTTGTTCGAGAATATTCCCTAATATTTACAGTAAAATTAAAGGGCTAAAGTTTGTTGTGATTGGTGATTCCCCAACTCCCAGTGTGATAGAATTAGCCAGGAGATATGAGGGAGTTGAAATTCGTGGGTATGTTGATGACATAAGGCCGTTCATCGAATCATCCATGGTTTTTGTAGCTCCGTTGAAAAGTGGCGGTGGAACAAAACTCAAGGTTCTTAATGCGATGTCAATGGGCAAGGCCGTCGTTACTACTAAAATAGGAGCCGAGGGAATTGATGTGATTAATGGTCAACATCTTGTGATTGCGGATGATCCGGATTCCTTTGCTCGTAACATTGTAGAATTATTAAATTCATCAAATAATATAAAACGACTTGGGGAAAACGCTAGGCGCTTGATCATCGAAAAATATGATTGGCGGATTATTAGCAGGCAGGCGAATGAAATATACGATCAGCTAATTTGCAAACACGCCGAAGTCTAATTGGGGATATAGAATGTGTGTGGAATCGTAGGTATTATAAAAAAAAATAATGTTCCTGTATATGATGCCGAACTCCGTCAGATGTGTGCCACAATTATTCATAGGGGTCCTGATGATGAGGGTGTCTTCAGTTTTGGCAATGTCGGCATAGGTATGAGGAGGTTGAAAATTATTGATCTTAACACGGGTCATCAGCCAATCCATAATGAAAATAAAACGGTTTGGATTGTTTTTAATGGCGAGATCTATAATTATAAGGAGCTTAGGAAATATTTGTTGAGTAAAGGCCATGCTTTTTATACCTCCAGTGATACTGAAGTTATTCTTCACCTTTATGAAGAAAAGGGGGCTGATTGCCTTGAGAATTTGAACGGCATGTTTGCATTCGCAATATACGATTTAAACAATAAAAGTTTATTTATGGCGAGGGACCGCTTAGGAATTAAGCCATTGTTCTACTGTGAATTGTCAGATAAAATTTTATTTGCATCGGAAATTAAGGCGCTACTTGCTTTCGTTGATGTTCCAAGAGAAATAAATTGGAAAGCTTTTGATGCATATTTTGCCTTGGGATACGTTCCGGCGCCACTAACCATTTTTAAGAGTATTAAAAAATTGCCCCCAGCGCACTATATTACCTTTAAAGATAGTTCTGTTACTAAGCGACAATATTGGGATCTTTACTATCAGCCAAATAATAATATGCAGGAACAAGATGCCGTGCAGCATTTTCTTGAACTGTTCAATGATGCAGTTAAATTGCAAATGGTCAGCGAGGTCCCTTTGGGAGCATTTCTTAGCGGCGGAATAGATTCAAGTTCTGTTGTGGCGATGATGAGTAGGCATAATAACCAGACGGTAAAAACGATGAGCATTGGTTTTGGCGGGGAAATAGGAGCCTATGATGACGAACGCAAATATGCTCGGTTGGTGAGTGATAAGTTTGCTACTGATCATCATGAACATGAAATACATTCGGAAAGTTGTAATGCTGAATTAATCGAAAGAATTGTTACAGCCTTCGACGAGCCCTTTGCTGATCATGGGGCTGTCCCCAATTTTTTTGTCTGCCAGAAAGGTAGGCAGAACATGAAAGTCTCCCTCTCTGGTTTAGGAGGGGATGAATTGTTTTTGGGCTATCCCAGACATTTTGGTTTTTACTGGAGCGAATTATATTATAAATTTTGTCCAGGCTGGTTGAAGGGAAAAATTCTTCCTGGTCTTGTGGAGAATCTACCAGAAAGCAAGGGAGGCGAGGTTTATGTTAACTGGTTGAAACGATTCATTCGAAGCGGAGCCCTGCCTGCTCCGAGTAGGTATCTAAACTATTTTAATTTGCTTGGCAGTTACTCTCGAAAAGCTCTTTTTTCAGATGACGTCTGGTCACAGCTCGAATTCCAAAAATACGGGCCTGAATTTGAGTCTTATTATCTGTCAGATAATGCTGTAGATCCATTGGATAAGATACTTTATACAGATATTAAAACATATATGGTTGACGATATTCTTACATTAACCGACAGGATGAGCATGTACCATTCTCTGGAAGTCAGAGTTCCTTTTCTGGATCATCGTTTGGTAGAATTTTGTGCAACGATTCCTTCAAAACTTAAAATGAAACAGAGAAAACAGAAATATTTGCTCAGGAGGGCGGTAGAAAATTTAATTCCCAAGGAAGTCCTTGAACATAAGAAACAAGGTTTTGTTGCTCCTATGACGCTTTGGCTTTCTAATGAATTGAAAGAATACACAAATGATATATTGCTTGGAGATAGTAGCTTGCCGGAGTTTTTTAATCAACAGAAAATTGCTGAAATTCTTGAACATCATTACAAGGGTAAGCAATTAAATACCGCTTTGATTTGGGCGTTGGTTATTTTTAATGCTTGGCAAAGAAAATATCTGTAAATTAGTATTGGTGAGAGGAATGTCATATTGAAAGAAAAAGTGGACTTATTGTTTCTTATCCCATTTTATGACAAAGATATTGAGCAATTACAGGATACAATTGATAGTATTACTTACTATATTGCTGAATCAGTTTCAATCATTGCATTAAATGATTGTAAAGATGGTGCTGAAATTGGTCTTGCCGAACAATGGGCAGGCAAAATTAATGTTATTGAATTTTTTGCGGAAGATACTGCTAAGTGGCCAGCGAATACCTATGGTTCTCTTTTCTGTAAAAAATATCAGGCGCTGGAATATGCTGTAAAAAAATATGGATTTAAATATTTAATTTTTATGGATACTGATGCGCTGGTAACTGGATCAGAATTATTCAGATATCTTGAGGCGTATTGTAGTCAGCACTCTCATAATGTCGGGATACTTGGATCATATAATGTGAGAGCGGATGGTAAAAAGAGAACTCGCTGGCAGTGGGCATGTTATATCCTCTATTTAAGGTATTTTAACCAAAAAATTAAGAAAAAATCACTACTTTGGAATAGTTGGCTGCCTAATGCCAAGAAGAATGGATATAGGTTAGGTAGTCATATGTTAGGTGGTGCCTTTGTAATGACTTATGAATGTTCTAAATCTATTATAAAAATTTACCCTTATAATATAATATCTCAAGAAGAACTGCAGTTATTGGAAATAGGTGATGATGTTTTGTTTAGCTGGTTAACTTATGCATGCAACTATTCAATAAATGATTTTGGTGGTCCAGATGATCCGTTAGCCCTTGCTATCAGATGCCTTCCAATAGAGAAAGAAAAAATTATAAGTACTAAGAAACAACTTATTCATTCATTGAAATTAGGCAAACATGGTGAATCTGAAAAAGAACTTCGTGCTTTTTTTAGGGATCAAAGAAAATAAAGTTTGGAAAGAAGATATGAAAAAACTGTCGGTTGATATCCCGATTTTGACATATCACCGATTGACCAAATATAGAGTCTCTGACAAATATACTACCTCGATCAATGAATTTGCCGAGCATATGGAATATTTGCAGTATAATAACTATCAAACCATATCCCTCTGCGATTACATTAGGCATATATCCGAGCCATTTTTTGACATTCCAGAGAAAAGTTGCCTTTTGACCTTTGATGATGGACATCAATCTGATTTTCAATTTGCTTTACCTATTTTGGCAAGGCACAATTTCAAAGCGACTTTTTTTATCACCACGGATTGGATAGGTAAACAGGGGTATATGATACCTGAGCAGTTAAGGGAACTTGCAACAACATTTGGTATGTCTGTCCAATGCCATGGCAAGCGGCATATTCCTCTCAAAGGACTGTCTCTGGATAATCTCCTTCAGGAATTAGTAGTTTCGAAAAGGACCCTTGAGGATTTAATGGGTGCAGAGATTTACTATATGTCGTTTCCCGGGGGGAGCTTTAATAAAGATGTCTTGACCTGTGTTAGGGACGCAAGATACAGAGCTGTCATGTGTTCCATTCCATTTTATTTGCACCAGATTGATGGTCTTTTTGTTGTAGGTCGGCATATGATAAAATATGTTGGGAAGTCTAATTTTAATGCATGTCTAAAGGTCGATTATGCCGCACATATCCGTGCTTATTTTATGAGTGTGCTTAAAAAAAATTTTAAAATTATTGTTGGCAATAAGATGTATTATTTTTTATGGAAAATCTACACCAAAAAAATTCCTTGATTTTTCCAGCATTACTAATCTTTTACAGTGCTCGAGATAAACTATAGTAAATTTAGCTGGTTGTGGGCGCATTTTCCTTGTGTGGCACTACGTTACGAGAATTTGCAACATCCACCCCTCGAAATCATTAAAGATTTTGTCACAGATGGCTCAATAAGTGTTAAAGTTCAGCATTGCTGCGAAAGCGTTAAAATTTTCGGTCTCATCAAAGTTGGTCCAAATATTGCTTCGAAATCAAGAAAAAACGATATTTTTAAATTGGAGAAAAATAAAATGAAGAAGGTCTTGATGTGTATTTTTTTTCTACTTTTGATGGTTAGTATTTCTTGCGCAGCAAATCCTGTGCTGTACTTCTCTGACATTACCTCAGGTCCTAAAACAGAGCTCGAAGACGGTTTTGGGAGCGGGGCTATTGTCACAGTATGGGGAGCAAACCTTGGCAGTTCTCAAGGAACGTCTGGAGTGTATGTTGGTAACGTGAAGGCTGCCTATGTGTATGAGTGGACTGACGCTACGCAGCATCCCGGCCATCCTGCTGACCTATACACCTATCACAAAATGCAGACCATAGCCTTTTCGGTCCCGTCAGGGGTTTCTGACGGGCCGAATACTATCAAGGTCGTAGTAAATGGGGTCGATTCAAACACACTCCCATTTACGGTTAGACCTGGATCAATCTATTTCGTTAAAGCGACTGCAAATGGTGGAAGTGACTCGAATCCGGGGACATGGGAACGTCCTTGGGCTACTCCCGATTATTACACCAAAAATGCAGGCGGTGGGAAAGCTAACCCCGGCAGCATTTGTTATGTTCTAGATGGAACATGGAATACACCATTGGTAATTGGTACTTCAGGACAGCTTCAAGGAACTTTAGCAAATCCATATGCAATAATTGCATATCCTGGGCAGAACGTTGTAGTTAATTCTTCAGAAACATATAACTTTGCATCATACTATAATGACGATTGGGCATGGACAATATCTAAATTTAAACTTACGGGACGTTGTAATATCGTTGGGTCAATAAAATGGGGCAGATATATTGGGCTTGAAGTTACTGATCACCCCACACTGTCATGTGTCGCCAATCAGACGGGTGGTTTTTTAGGGGGTGGTTCAAACAATCCAAGTGATCCGGTTCATTCCATCCATACGGATGGTATAGTGATATATGGGAATTATATGCACGATTATTGTATTGGGAATACTAACTCTCAACAGCATACTTTTTATATGTCCAATAGGATAGGATATGCGATCGCTCCCTTTGACATCGGATGGAATTACTTGAAGGATAATCAATCCGATCACGGCTTACACGTTTATGATGAGGGAGTTTGTGGAGGCTGGACCGGCACATGCAAAATCCACCACAACGTTGTTGTAAGTCAACGAGGTGTTGGGATCGGTATAGGTGGGGGCTGCGCTTCTGGCTGGGGACCATGGGATAATACCTTTGAAGTTGATAACAATTTGTTAATAGATTGTGGCCGAGGTCCTGCATTCGCTTCAGGGCAATGTCCTGAAATTGCTATGGCATTCGGTGGTAACGTTAATGCCGGATTTGACAACGCGGACTATCACATCAAAGCGTACAATAATATAATTTATGGGTATGGAGAAAACGTACTCAACGAAGGAGGATCCCCTACCATAGGGGCAATCAGTGTGAATCATGATTTCGGGTCCATTGATTTTAAAAATAACATAATCGCAGACACGAAAAATAAGGCTTTTTATATAAACCAGGGAGTAGATCCCACCTACCACAGCAACAACATATGGTACAACGGAGGAGATGGTCAGCCAGTTGCTCCTCCAGCTTGGGATACATCATGGACTCACCAAACTTCAAATCCATTGTTTATGGATGCTGCAAATGGAAACTTTAGCTTACAATCTGACAGTCCTTGCAAAGATAATGGCACATCAACCGTAAGCGCGGTTGTAAAAATAGATATTGATGGAATATCCAGGCCCCAGGGGGATGAATATGACGTCGGTGCCTACGAATATAATGAGGGAGGCCCTCCTCCACCGATAGATGATGAAGACCCTGTTATAACCATAACTAATCCCACAACAGCATCTGAATACGAAACTCCGTTGGCGACGATTAGTCTGGCTGGCACGGCTTCCGATAATGTGGCAGTACAAAGCGTCACATGGACACAAAATGGCGGCCATCCTCAAAATGCAACTGGCACAACCGATTGGTCGATACCGTCATTTACCCTTGTTGAAGGTGCAAACAACATAGTTGTGACCGCAACAGACACATCAGGAAACACAGCGAGCGACACCATAGTCATAAACTATACAAAACCGGTAGACGATGAAGACCCTGTTATAACCATAACTAATCCCACAACAGCATCTGAATACGAAACTCCGTTGGCGACGATCAGTCTGGCGGGCACGGCGTCCGATAATGTGGCATTGCAAAGCGTCACATGGACACAAAATGGCGGCCAGGTTCAAAATGCAATCGGCACAACCGATTGGTCAATACCGTCATTTACACTTGTTGAAGGTGCAAATAACATAGTTGTGACCGCAACAGACACATCAGGAAACACAGCGAGCGACACCATAGTCATAAACTATACAAAACCGCAAGGAACCTATACTGAAATATTCGGTAATGTTCCTGGCAGCGACCATCCAAGGATTTTGCAAGATA
>JAGGXD010000270.1 GCA_021163295.1 Bacteroidales bacterium | reverse complement strand
TAATAATTACGAAAAATCAGATCATCTAAATTAATTTAATTCATATAAATTTTAAATAAAAAACTTCATTTTCTATTTTTTTTATTTAATTAGAGGTTTTAAAAATATAATAAGTATCAATAGTTCCCTAAATAATACTTGTCTAACACTTCTACAATCAAATTATCTTTTGATTTGTCATTTCCTATTTATTAACTAAATCATTGAGTTATGAGCCTGAAGCTAATTATCATGATCATCTTTTTTGTGATTGCTCCTGTGGTTATTTTATATCTGGAAACTCAGTTTTCCATTATGAAAAAGGTAGGAGCTGTACTGATTTGTTATGCAATAGGATTAATTCTTGGGAATATTGATATTTTACCTGATGGTGCGGATAAATATCAGAACCTGATGACAAATCTTACTATCCCGATTGCCCTGCCCCTTATTTTATTCTCAATGGATGTGAAGAAATGGTTTAAAATGGCAGGAACAGCAATGACTTCACTGGCAATTGGTTTGTTTACGGTGATTGTTATGGTTTTTGCAGGTTACTTCATTTTCAAGGGTAGTATTGATGATATATGGAAAGTGGCAGGTATGCTTGTTGGAATTTATACCGGTGGTACTCCTAACCTTGCAGCTATGAAAACTGCCCTGGGAGTGGATCAGGAACTCTATATCATGACACATACATATGAGCTTTCACTGGGAGCATTGTATCTGGTTTTTATTCTTTCTATCGGACAAAGAGTTTTTCTTAAAATACTTCCGCCTTATAAAAGCCCGGACAATGATAGGGCGAGTTTATCACAAGGAAATATTGAAGATGATTTTGATGATTACACCGGAATGTTTAAAAAAGGCACATTCTTACCATTATTGGGAGCATTTGGTTTGTCTCTTGCAATTGTGGGTGTCAGCTATGCAATCAGCATGCTGTTACCGGAAAGTTTTTCAACTGCAGGGATCATCCTTTTCATAACAACCTTTGGAATAGCGTTTTCTTTTGTGCCAAAGATAAAAGAGATAAAAAAAACTTTCCAGACAGGGATGTATATTATCCTGATTTTCTGCCTGGTGGTTTCTTCTATGGCAGATCTTACAAAACTGGCTAATATTTCATTTTCATTATTTTGGTATGTTGGACTGGCAATGTTCGGATCTCACATATTGCACGTTTTTATTGCCAAATTGTTTAATATTGATGCTGATACAGTAATAATCTCAGGAAGTGCATTGATCTGTTCTCCTCCGTTTGTTCCGGTTATTGCAGGTGCATTGAAGAACAGGGAAATTATTCTTACCGGACTGACAGTAGGAATTGCAGGTTATGCTGTTGGTAACTACCTGGGGGTACTGATTGCGTTTATTTTGAAATAAAAAATTTTATTTCGACTTTTTCTCCATCAAAAACACAATAGCTGAAATTATTTATCCAATCACCGGTATGAATAAACCGGGATTTGTCTGTTAAGGGATGATTTAGGGTAATATGCCGGTGACCGAAAATGAAATAGTCAAAATGCTGTGTTTTGAGCATTTCTTTGGCATAAATTGTTAGTGATTCTTTGTCTTCACCTTTAAATGGATCATTTACTTTTGAAAACCTGCTGCTATGCGACCATTTATGAGCGAACCAAACTGAGAAATTGGGATGTAATCTGGCATAAAGCCATTGAAGGGTTTTAGATGTAAATATTTTTTTTAATAATTTGTATCTCTTATCACCCGAGCCCAGGCCATCACCGTGTCCGAGATAAAATTTTAATCCGTTGAATTCTTTTATCACCGGTTCGCGGTGCAGAATTACTCCCGTTTCCCGTGGCAGATAATCAAAAACCCAGATATCATGATTCCCGGTAAAAAAATGAACCGGGATACCTGAGTCAGTAATCTCGGAAATCTTTCCCAGAAACCGTGTAAATCCTCGTGGAACTACTTGCTTGTACTCGAACCAGTAATCAAAGATATCACCTAATAAATAGATCTCCCTGGCATCGAAACGGATGCTATCAAGCCATCTGACAACCTTTTTTTCCCTCTCTAAACTTTTTTCGTAAGAAGGGAATCCAAGGTGGAAGTCAGATGCGAAATATATTTTTTCCCCGGGTTTCACAGTTACATTAGTGCTTATTCAAAAAGCTGATTCATTTTTATATTTAAAACCCTTCCATGAAGGTCCTTACCAATAATATTTCCTTCCTTGTCAAACATGTAGTTAAAAGGAACAGACTGGATATTGAACATACGGGCTACACCAGATTTTTCAGGATCTGTATCAATAACAGATATCCATGGCAATTCATCGAATTTTACTGCTTTTTCCCATTTTACAATATCGTTGTTTATACATACCTGGTATATTTCAAATCCTTTACGGTTATATTTTTTATATAATGATTTAAATATCAGATTTTCCTTTAAACATGCCTCAGAAGCGGTTGACCAGAAGCTTAACAGAACATATTTCCCTCTATTTGATAATAAACTTATCGTATCTCCATTAATATCAGGTAATTGAACATCCAGTGCTGTTTTGGGCATATTCTCAATTATCTGATTAATACGCAATTGGTTATAACGATTCAAACCCTTTTCCAGGTCTGCTACAAGTGCTTTGGTATGTTTCGATTCAGGATATGCCTTTTGCAATGAATCTGAAACAATTTTAAGATATTGCAGATCCCGGTTCTTATATAAAACATATGTATTCTCATCAAACTTTTGGTATAAGGCTTTGATTGAGGCAAGTGAATTGAGGTTTTCCAGAACAAATCTGATATTAAAATTCCTTTGTTCGTTTTCAACCTTCAGGTATGCTTCATTAAGCCCTTCACTGATTGTATCAAATCCGGGTTTGTTATTGAGTTCTTTAAATAAATTGGTAAGGGAATCGAGCTTTTTCTGAGTTTTCAGCAGGTGATTGTCAAGGAATTTTATTTTTTGAGAATTCTCTGAACCAGTTAATTCATAATTTTCAGGAAGATATTCTTTATTTGAGGTTATCCTGATTTTTTCTCCGGGTCCTGTTAATAAAGTTACAAAATTGTTATCTGAAAGTCGCAACCGGTAAAAATTTAGTTCGGAGGCTTTTGTTTTTAAATTAAATTCCCCATGCTTGTTAATTCCGGATGAGTCAACAGAAACAATATCCCCGACACCCATTTTATCAAGGTAAATCATTTCCTTCTCAGTTTCTTTAATAACCCCGCTTACTCTGACATGATTTCGTCCGCAGGCAAAAAGAATTATCAGTGGAAAGAAAAGGACAATTTTTTTCATTCAAAAAGTTCTATTAGTTTATTACTCAGAGCTTTCCCTCGTAAATTTTTTGCGATAATTTTTCCTTCTTTGTCTAGCAGGAAATTTGTCGGAATACCCTCAATATAATATGCGGGAACAACTACTGAATTCCAGTATTTAAGATCGCTTACATGTATCCACTCTCCTAATTTGTCATCTTCAATTCCTTTAAGCCATTGGTCTCGTGTTTGGTCAAGCGAAACCTGAAATATCTCAAAGCCCATATCATGATATTTTTTATAATTAGCAACCAGGTTAGGGTTTTCATCACGGCAGGGTTTGCACCAGGCAGCCCAGAAATCGAGGAGCACTATATTTCCCCGGGCTGAGGATAGCTTTATTGTATCTCCTTCAGGAGCTGGAAGTGCTATCTCAGGAGCTAAAGATCCCAGACTTGTCAATTTTTCCTTTTCCAATTTTTTTTCAAGTCGATCCTTTAGATCTGTTACATGAGCATGTAATGTTGAAGCTGCGCCTGATTGACTGTATTTATCATAGATAGCTGAATCAACCATGAAAAAATATTTGTAATCTTTCATGGGGTCAAAGACATTATATTGTGGAGCTATTTGTTGATATAAAACAAGAAGACATGCAAGTGATCCTGTATTATTTTTGATAAATTCAGCAGAAAAAGCTCTCTGTTCCTCAAGTATTATCTCAGATCTCATACGCAGGTCATTAACTATTTCTGCCATATTGGGGCTGCCAAGACTGTCACTATATATCTTGTTCAATTCTGTTATTTTGCTTAATGTTTCATCAAGATATGTATTAAACTCTTTAACCAATTTTGATCCGGCAGAACCGGTTACATCGTAATTCTTTGCAAAGTTTTCAAGATCTCCGGTAATTGTAAGGTGTTGTTCAGGTTCAAGTATTAGGGTAATAAGATTCTTTTGATCTTTTTTTAACAGGAAATAATCAGCATTTTCAAGTTCTCCTTTCATTTCAAATTGTCCGGAAGCATCAATCACAACAGAATCAACAGTTTCGAGACTTTGTGTTTTTACTAACTCCAAAGTCAGGGTGTTACCAGCCGCGTTATCAAGGATACCGGAAATTTTATAACCGTCCTTTGAACAAGAGGCAACAAATAATGTAACAACAAGTATTATCAGAATTTTTCTCATTTTTATTTATTTATTTAGTGATAAAATATATTTTGAATTTATTATTTTTCGTAAATGTTTTATGTCCTGATTTTTGGCTATAAAACGTTTTTATTTAATGCAGCGAAGATAATTAAATTTTGTGGTTTTAATAACCGGGTATTATTTACGTTATTTTATTAATAAATATTTCTATCCATTTGAATAACACATTTTTATTTCAGACATTTGTACGCATTTTCTAAATTTTAATTTCGTCCTGTTATTAACAGAATTTACAGATTACATTATTATCAATATTAACAATCAGATTGTTTTTATGAACTACCTGAAATTCGACAAGCAACAATTGATTAACCTTGAATATTCTCTCAATAAGGAGATATTAAGGTCAAACAGAGCAGGTGCATATGCTTGCACAACCATTACAGGTTGCAATACAAGAAAATATCATGGTTTATTAATTTGTCCTGTTGAACGAATAGGTGGTAAGCATGTGCTATTATCTTCTTTAGATGAAACTATTATTCAACACGGGAAAGAGTTTAATATTGGGATTCACAAATACCAGGGAAACATTTATGAACCCGGAGGGCATAAATATATCAGGGATTTTGAAACTGAAACAATTCCCAGAACAATTATCCGGGTTGGCGGAGTTGTATTGAGTAAAGAAAAATTGCTGGTTGAAAACATGGAACAAATACTTATAAAGTATACTTTGCTGGAGAGTCATTCTGAGACCCGGCTCAGGTTTAAACCTTTTCTGGCTTTCAGAAATTCACATTCTTTGAGTAAAGCAAATATGGATGCGAATACAAAAATTGAATTTATTGCCAATGGTATAAAATCGAAATTATACACTAATTACCCTTATCTTCATATGCAATTTTCTAAAAACACAGAATTTATTCCCGTACCGGATTGGTTTTATAATATCGAATATGCGGAAGAACAACACAGGGGATATGATTATAAGGAGGATCTCTTTGTACCGGGATACTTTGAAATGGCGATAAAAAACGGAGAAAGTATTGTTTTTTCGGGAAGCACTGTCGAAATTGATACGGCAGGTTTGAAAAGAAAATTCACGATCGAAGAGAAAAAGAGAATTCCCAGAAGCGATTTTAAAAACAGTCTAATCAATGCCGCACAACAATTTATTGTAAGAAAAAAGGGAAGAACAGAAATAATAGCCGGATTTCCGTGGTTTGACTCCTGGGGGCGGGATACTTTTGTTTCATTACCCGGTTTAACCCTTTCTTTAGATGATCCCAAAACATGCAAAGCGGTACTGGACACACAAATTTCGATGTTGAAAGATGGACTTTTTCCTAATATGGGGAGTGAAAACGATCTGTCTTATAATTCGGTGGACGCTCCTTTATGGTTCTCCTGGGCTGTTCAGAAATATGCTGAATATATAAACAATGATATTTCTGTTTGGAAAAAATATGGACCTGCTTTAAAATCTATTCTTAATGCATATCGTAACGGGACGGGTTATAATATTAAAATGCAGAATGGATTAATATATGCTGGCGAAGAGGGAAAGGCTTTGACCTGGATGGATGCGATTGTAGATGGAATACCTGTAACGCAGAGGAAAGGATATGCCGTTGAAATAAATGCATTATGGTATAATGCTGTAATGTTTAGCCTTGAACTTGCCGAAAAAGCAAAGGATAAAAAATTTATTGAATCATGGAAAAATATTCCTGAGATAATAAGGGAATCATTTTTTGAAACTTTTTATTGTCCTGACAAATCTTATCTCGCAGATTATGTTGATGGTGAATACAAAAATCTTTCTGTAAGACCAAATCAGGTGTTTGCAGTTTCATTGAAATACAGTCCTTTGAATGATGAAATTAAAGAACAGGTATTAAGAAGAATTAAAAAAGAATTATTGACTCCCAGGGGATTACGTACCTTATCACCAAAATCACCGGATTATAAAGGTATATATGAGGGAAATCAGGAACAGAGAGATAAGGCATATCATCAGGGAACAGTTTGGCCATGGCTGCTGGGTCCCTTTTGTGAAGGTTATTTAAAACTATATAAGGAAAAAGGAGTTGAATTCGTAAGTAAATTGATTGAAGGGTTTAAAAATGTTATGTGTGAACATGGAATTAGTTCAATTTCTGAGATTTATGATGGGAATCCTCCACATAAACCAAAAGGAGCAATTTCACAGGCATGGAGTGTTGCTGAAATATTGAGAATAATGAAATTGATTGAAAAATACAGATAATATAAATTCAGCACCACTCGCAGTAAAAACAGGAAATATGAAGGTACTAATGTTTGGTTGGGAATTTCCCCCGCATATTTCAGGCGGATTAGGAACTGCCAGTTACGGATTAACAAAAGGACTTTCCAGGATCAAGGATGTTGATGTTACTTTTGTCGTTCCAAAAGCATACGGTGATGAGGATCAGACGTCAGTGAAGCTTCTTGGAGCAGGAGATATTCAGATCACGAAAAGGAAGCTTCATTTAAAGAACTTTAGTAAGGCAATGGATTACCTGGAAGTGAAATCGAATATTGTTCCTTATATTGATCCTGAGGATTTTTGGCGATTATCGAAAAAGGAAGTTTCAGGGAGATATAATTTTATTCAGGTAAACAGCGAAGGGAAAATTTCATTTTCAGGTAAATATGGTCCTGATCTGTTAACAGAAATTGCAAATTACTCCGTTGTAGCTTCTGTAATCGCAGAAGAAAACGAGTTTGATCTGATTCATGCTCATGACTGGCTGGCTTATCCTGCCGGAATTGCAGCAAAAGAAGTCTCCGGGAAACCACTTGTTATACATGTGCATGCTACCGATTTTGACAGGAGTGGAGGGAAGGTTAATCCCGATGTTTATGCAATTGAAAAAAAGGGAATGGATATTGCCGATTTGATTATTACGGTTAGTAACCTTACCCGTGATACCGTAATTAATAAGTACCATATTAACCCTGCCAAAGTTTTTACAGTTTATAATGCAGTGGAACCGCTAAATGAAAATGAGAAGGCAAAATATAAAAAAGGCACTGATGAAAAAATAGTTACTTTTTTGGGCAGGATTACTTTTCAGAAAGGCCCTGAATATTTTATTCTGGCAGCAAGTAAAATATTACAAAAAATGGATAATGTTCGTTTTGTTATGGCTGGAAGTGGTGATATGATGAACAATATGATAATAATGACTGCCAGGTTGGGAATTACAAATAAATTTAATTTTACAGGTTTCTTAAGAGGTGATGATGTTTATGAAATGCTTCGTTTGAGTGATGTTTATATTATGCCCTCTATCTCGGAACCATTTGGGATATCCCCACTTGAAGCTTTGCAATCTAATGTTCCTGTTATTATCTCAAATCAATCGGGAGTGGCTGAGATTCTTACTCATGCGATTAAGACGGATTTCTGGGATATTGATGCGATGGCAGATTCAATTTATGGTATCTTAAAATATCCGGCATTAACAAAGATGTTTACAAAATATGGCAAAAAGGAAGTAGATGATCTAAGTTGGGAGAATTCAGCATTGAAAGTAAAAGAGGTTTATGAAAATGCACTTTCTTTATATTGATAAGCGAGTTATAAATGCAAAATATTTATAATTAATTAATTTTTTTATGAGAACAATTTGTCTGTATTTCCAGGTTCATCAACCCTTCAGATTAAAAAAATACCGGTTTTTTAACATAGGGAATGATCATTATTATTACGATGATTACCTGAATGAATCAGTTATGAGGAAAATTATTGAGAAATGTTATTTCCCGGCTAATGAAATTTTATTTGATCTGATACAGAAATATAATGGGAAATTTAAAGTTGCTTTTTCTATATCAGGAGTGGCAATGGACCAGTTTGAATTATACGCACCTGAGGTATTAGAATCATTCAAAAAACTTGCTGATACAGGATCTGTTGAGTTTCTTGCAGAAACAAATGCTCATTCACTTGTGGCACTAAAAGACAAACAGGCATTTAATGAACAAGTAAAAACTCATAGTCAGAAAATTAAAAAACACTTTAATCAATCACCTTCCGTATTTAGGAATACTGAGTTAATTTATTCTGATGAAATAGGTGCAGCGGTTTCTGATATGGGATATAAGGCAATGCTTACTGAAGGGGCTAAACATGTATTGGGCTGGAAAAGTCCAAATTATCTCTATTGCAATGCTATTGAACCCAGATTGAAAGTTTTGCTTAAGAATTTTAAATTAAGTGACGATATTGCTTTTCGCTTTTCCAGTAAAACATGGGAAGAATGGCCACTGACAACAGAGAAATTTGTTGGTTGGTTGAATAACATTGATCCAAAAGAAGAGGTGGTTAATCTATTTATGGACTATGAAACTTTTGGAGAACACCAATGGCGTGAAACAGGGATTTTTGATTTCCTGAAATTTTTTCCGGAAACGGTTTTTAATAATTCTAACTTTACCTTTAGTACACCCTCGGAAGTGGCAGAAAAGTTACAACCAGTATCAGCTATCCATGTTCCAAATCCGATTTCATGGGCTGATGAAGAGAGAGATTTAACTGCCTGGCTTGGAAACGATCTCCAGAATGAAGCTTTTAATAAATTATATTCACTTTCAGGTAAGATTAGCAAGTGCAAAGACCCGGCAATTCTGGAAGACTGGAATTGGCTGCAGACAAGTGACCATTTATATTATATGTGCACCAAGTTTTTTTCTGACGGAGATGTACATGAATATTTTAATCCTTATGAATCACCTTATGAAGCATTTATCAATTATATGAATGTGCTGAGTGATTTTGAGATCAGAGTAAATACTGCTGTGCCTGAAACAAATACAGATAAAGAACTGGCTAAGTTAAGAGTACTTGTTACTGAAAAAGATGATTTACTTAAAAAATATATGTCAGAAATTAACAAATTGAAACTCAACATATCTAAACCAAAAACCTCCGGGACTAAAAAAGTTTCATCTAAAGCAATACCTGGAAAAATTAAAACTCCGGGTATTTCAAAAACCGGGAAAAAAAGCACAAAAGTCAGCAAGGTTAAGAAAAAGTAAAGAACTTATATGAATGATAATATAGTTAAACCCGATTATTTATTTGAAACCAGTTGGGAAGTATGTAATAAAGTTGGTGGAATTCATACGGTTATTTCAACTAAAACTTCCGCTTTAAGCAAAGAGTTAAACAGTCATTATATACTTATTGGTCCTGATGTTTGGAGGGACGAAAATGGCAATCCTGAATTTATCGAAGACACTAAGCTATTTAAGGTATGGCGAATGAAAGCCTGGGATGAAGGATTAAGACTTAAAGTTGGTAGATGGAATATTACCGGAAAACCGATAGCAGTTCTTGTTGATTTCACATCATTTTTTCCTGAAAAAAATGAAATATTTAAAGAGTTTTGGGAGTCACATAAACTTGATTCTATTTCAGGTCATTGGGACTATATTGAACCTGCATTGTTTGGATATGCTGCTGCTAAAGTAATTGAGAGTTTTGTGAACTTTAACCAGGATTTTCAGAATAGGGTTGTTGCCCAATTCCATGAATGGATGACAGGGATCGGTATTTTGTATCTGAATGAGAAAGTACCATGGGTAGCTACTGTTTTTACAACTCATGCTACAGTGCTGGGACGAACTCTTGCAGGAAATAATAAGCCATTGTATAGTCAACTGAAACAATATAATGAAGCCCGGGTTGCACGGGAATTCAACGTGATTTCCAAACAATCTCTTGAGAAAGTTTCTGCACAGGCGGCAGATGTTTTTACAACTGTTAGTGAAATAACAGCGAAAGAATGTTCGCAATTTCTGGGTAAAGAGGTAGATATAGTTACCCCAAATGGGTTTGAAGATACCTACGTGCCGCAAAAAAATGAGTTTATAAGTAAAAGAAAACAAGCCAGGGAAAAACTAATTAGTGTAGCAAATGCTCTTCTAGGGTATGAAATGCCGGAGAATAGCATGTTAACAGCAATTAGTGGAAGATATGAGTATAAAAATAAAGGTATTGACGTATATATTGATGCGCTTTCAAAACTAAATCAATCAGATAGCTTAACAAAAGAAATTATTGCTTTTGTTTTGATCCCCGCAAATCATAAGGGTTTCAGAAGGGAAGTATTAGAGAAAATAGAGAATCCTTCAAATAATTATCAAAACGAAGACCCTTATCTCACTCATAATTTATTTGATGTTGACTATGATCCTGTACTGAAGAAAATAAAAATGGGAGGATTGAAGAACAGGCAGGAAGACAGGATAAAAATCATTTTTGTTCCTTCTTATTTAAATGGTAAGGATGGGATTTTTGATATGAGTTATTATGATTTACTGATTGGTTTTGATATTACAGTATTCCCTTCATATTACGAGCCCTGGGGATATACCCCGTTAGAAAGCCTGGCTTTTCATGTACCTACTATTACTACTTCGCTGGCAGGATTTGGTCGTTGGGTGAACAATAAGGTTAATGATAAAGGTAACGGGATTGTTGTTGTTGAAAGGAAGGATGATGATTATGAAAATGTAGTTGATGCTATTTTTCATCAGCTTGAATATTTTTCCGGACTATCAGAAGAAGATGTTGAAAAGGCACGAAAAAAAGCTTACGAAATTTCGAGAATTGCTTTATGGGAAAACCTGATCAAATATTATCACGAAGCATTTAGTATTGCTTTGAAAAAAGTTATAAGGGAATCTGATACCAGACAAATATTCCTCCGCGAGAAATCCGATCCGGTTAAAATTAGCTCCCCGCAAGTCTCGTTGCCGGTTTGGAATAAATTATATGTTAAATCTAAATTACCCCAGAAACTGGAGAGGCTTAATATACTGTCGAGAAACTTATGGTGGTCATGGAACCCGGAAGCTGAAGATCTTTTTAAAATTATTAATCCTGTATTATGGGAAGAATGCCTGTTTAATCCAATTGTTTTGCTTGAAAAAGTTGGTTATAAAAGAATGTTGGCTTTGGAGAAAGATGTAAAATTTATGGCAAAACTGGATAACGTTTATCATGAATTCCAGCTCTATTTAAACCGGAAGTCTGATGAAAATCAACCAAAAGTTGCATATTTTAGTATGGAATATGGTTTGCATAACACTTTAAAAATATTTTCAGGAGGCCTTGGTATTCTTGCAGGTGACTATCTTAAGGAAGCTAGTGATTCTTGCTTTGATATTGTAGGTATCGGGTTATTATATAAATTTGGTTTTTTTAAACAAATTCTTTCTCTAAACGGTGAACAGCAAGCATTTTATGAGGCTCAATCATTTGCAAAATGTCCTGTTTCGCCTGTAAAAGATGCAGACGGAAACTGGGAAACCGTATCATTAATTTTCCCCGGAAGGACTCTAACTGCCAGGATATGGGAGGTTAAAATCGGGAAAGTTTCTCTTTACCTTCTTGATACTGATTTTGAAGCTAATGTGGAGGGCGATCGTAATATTACCCATCATTTATACGGAGGAGATAATGAAAATCGTTTGAAGCAGGAACTTTTGCTTGGAATTGGAGGAATCCGGGCTTTGCATAAATTAGGGATAACCCCCGATTTGTTTCATAGTAATGAAGGACATTCGGCTTTTATTGGATTGGAAAGGTTGAAAAATTTAATTGTAAAGAATAAATTTACGTTTAATGAAGCATTGGAAATTGTCAGAAGCTCAACCCTCTTTACTACTCATACCCCGGTACCGGCAGGACATGATGCATTTGATGAAGATTTGCTACGAACCTATATTGCTCACTATCCCGAACGTCTAAATATTTCCTGGGATGAATTAATGTCTTTTGGCAGAGCCAATAAAGAAGACAGGCAGGAGAAGTTTAATATGAGCTTCCTTGCTGCTGCTTTATCACAGGAAATAAATGGTGTTAGTAAAATTCATGGGCAGATAACCCGCGAAATGTTTAATAAACTCTGGAAAGGGTATTTGCCGGAAGAGCTGCATATCGGATATGTAACAAACGGAGTTCATTTTCCAACATGGATTGCACGTGAGTGGATGCAGATTTTTACAAAGCTGAATGGTGAAGATATCTGGAAAAATCAAATACAGAAAGAAAATTTGAAAAAGATTTATGAATTGAAAGATGAAGAAATCTGGAACATTAAGCAAAAATTAAAGAATAAAATGATCTCTCATTTGAAGGAAAGGTTTAAGCTTAACTGGATCCAAAGGAATGAAAACCCAAAACATATTACGGAAATTACTAAAAAACTGAATGATAAGGCATTAACCATTGGTTTTGCACGTAGATTTGCCACTTATAAACGGGCTCATTTATTATTTAAGGATACCGTAAGGCTGGAAAGAATTCTGAATTCACCGGATAAACCGGTCCGGTTTCTTTTTGCAGGGAAAGCTCATCCTAATGATGGTGGCGGCAAATCACTGATTAAGAAAGTATATGAATTTTCAAAAAAGCCTGAATTTATCGGAAAGATTCTATTTCTGCAGAATTATGATATTGAACTTGCAAAAAAGCTTGTTCAGGGAGTAGATGTTTGGTTGAATACACCTACACGACCATTGGAAGCATCCGGAACAAGCGGTGAGAAGGCCATTATGAACGGGACATTACATTTTAGTGTTCTGGACGGATGGTGGGCTGAGGGCTATAAACCAAATGCCGGATGGGCGCTAACTGAAAAACGAACTTATGATAATCAGGATTTTCAGGATGAACTTGATGCCGAGACGATATATCATTTGCTTGAAAATGAAATAATCCCGGCTTTTTATAAACGTGACAAAAACGGCGTACCAAAAGAATGGATCGGATTTATTAAGAAATCCATGGGGGAAATTGCTCCGGATTTTACAATGAAACGAATGTTGACAGATTACCGGGAAAAATTTTATAGTAAACTTTTTTCCAGAACCATGGAATTGAAAAAGGATGATTATTCTATGGCAAAAAAATTAGCTGCCTGGAAAATAAAAATCCTGAAATCATGGGATAATATAGAGGTGGTTTCTGTTAATATTTCTAATCCTGCTGATGGTTCATATCAATTAGGAGAGGAATATTTTGGACGTGTAGTTGTTGATCTTAAGGATATCCCTTCTTCAGATGTCGGTCTGGAGTTAGTTGTTTCGGATAAAAGGGGAAATGGCAATATTGAACTTGTGTATAAACAAGAATTTGATTTGGAAAAACATGAAGAAGGCAAAGCCTATTTCAAGGGGAAAATAATACCAAATACCCCCGGAAGTTTTACTTATGGATTCAGATTATTTCCTAAACATGAAAATTTGTCTCACAGACAGGATTTTATTTGCCAGAAATGGATATAATAATACATAACATTATCGTATTCGCCTGAATTTTTCCTGCTTAAAAACCAGTGCAGTTCTGCTGGGTAAATATAATTTTAGAAAATATTGTTCCGGGGAAATCTGCTTCCCGGGTTTAACGGGATAGTATATTAATGTTTGATCTACCAGTTCCTGACCACCGAATTTTTTATCATCAGTATTTAAAATTATTCTGTATTTAGCGGGGTCGACAGGAATTCCATAATCTGTAAAAGAGACAAAAGGATTGAAATTAAATATGAATAATAAATTTGCCCGTTTGAAAGCCAGAACCTGGTCACCTTCATGAGAAACGATTTTATATGGGAATGGTTCGGAATAACAATTTTCTTCATTAATAATAGTTACCATATCCCTGTCGAAATCGGACAGGTAATGATATTTGAGATTCCGGTTAAACATTAAACTCCATTGTCTTCGTGCATATTTATACGACCAGTTATTACCCTCTCTGGGGAAGTCAATCCACTCAGGATGACCAAATTCATTGCCCATAAAATTCAAATAACCTCCACCGGAAGTAGCAATAGTTATCAACCGGATAATTTTGTGAAGAGCAATTCCCCGGTTAATAATCAGGTTTTGATCATTTTTATTCATGTGAAAATACATTTCCTTATCTGTCAATCTGAAGATTATAGTTTTGTCACCAACCAAAGCCTGATCATGAGATTCAGTATAACTAATACTTTTTTCCTCTGGACGGTGGTTGGTTAATTCATGATAAATCTGACTAACATTCCATTGCTCATCCGGTATTTCTTTGATAAGTTTTATCCAGTAATCAGGCGTTCCCATAGCAAGACGGTAATCAAAACCAAATCCTCCGTCTTCTATAGTACTACCCAAACCGGGCATTCCACTCATCTCCTCTGCAATAGTAATTGCATCGGGGTTATATTGATGTATAAGCTTATTTGTCAGAATCAGATATGTAATAGCATCTTCGTCCTGATTTCCGTCATAATAATCATCATAGGATGTGAAATTCCGGGAAAGCCCATGGTCAAGATAAAGCATACTGGTTACACCATCGAACCGAAAACCATCGAAATGATATTCATCAAGCCAAAACTTACAGTTAGACAGGAGGAAATGTAAAACTTCGTTTTTGCCATAATTAAAACAAAGGGAATCCCAGGCAATATGTTCACGCCGGGAACCCTCATGAAAGTATTGATAATATGTTCCATCAAAACGGGCTATACCTTCAAGTTCATTTTTTACAGCGTGCGAATGAACAAGGTCCATTATTACTGCAATACCATAACCATGTGCATCATCAATAAGTGCTTTTAATTCTTCAGGTCTTCCAAAACGGGAGGAAACAGCAAAAAAATTAGAAACATGATAACCGAAAGAACCGTAATATGGATGTTCTTGTATTGCCATAAGCTGAATGGCATTATACCCTGCTTTTGCTATTCCCGGCAAAACATTTTTTCTGAATTCCTCAAATGTGCCGGTTTTTTCTTCTTCGGTTGCCATACCAATATGTGCTTCGTAAACCAGAAGCGAATTTTTAGGAGATCTGAAATCTGTATTTTTCCAGATGTATTGTTTCTCCGGAGACCAGACACATGCGTTGTAGATATTTGTTGACTTATCCTGTATTACATATCTTGCATAAGACGGGATACGGGAACCCTTTCCATTTTCCCAGTGAACCGATAACCTGTACAGTGATCCATGCTGCAAACTGTTTCCCGGTAATTTTATTTCCCAGTTTCCGAAGTCTTTTTGTGTTAGTCTGTATTCTTCGTTTTCTTCCCAGTCTGTGAACTCACCGATAATATATATTTCACTGGCATTAGGCGCCCATTCCCGGAAAATCCAACTGTTTTTTGTTTTATGAAGTCCGAAAAACAGGTAGCCTGTAGCAAAATCTATCAGTTTTTTTTCTCCTGTTAATTCTTTTTCTTTTTGCCTTGCTCTTTTTTCCCTGCTTAGGATAATTTCCTGAAAAGGCTTTAACCAGGAGTCTTGAAGTATTATGCCGGGTGTTTGCATTTGGTGTCAGTTAATATTTTTTACACAGTCTAAAATAATAAATTTTTATTCATGTTTTCAAAAATGTAATAATTTAATCTCTTTTTTTGTAATTTTGTGGACATTTTCAAACAGTCATGCTGGTATATAAAGAACAGGATAGATATAATATTAAAAATCCGGTGGTTACAGTGGGTATTTTTGATGGTGTGCACCGTGGGCATCAGCATATTTTGAAAACTCTGGCAGAATATAAAGACAGGGTAAAGGGAGAATCTGTGATACTTACTTTCTGGCCTCATCCCAGGATATTTCTGGCTAATGACGAATATTCATTCAAATTATTAAATACACTGGAAGAAAAAAAGGGGCTTTTAGAAAAAGCCGGAGTTGATCATCTTATTATAATGCCTTTTACACGCAGGATAAGTAATGAAACTGCATGCGAGTTTATTGAAGAGATTTTAGTAAATAAAATAGGGACCAGGCACCTTTTAGTTGGAGCCGATAACCAGTTTGGAAAAGACAGAACAGGAGATTTCAAAGAAATTAAGTCATGTGCTGAAAAATTTGGAATTGAGGTTAACCAGCTTGAACTGAAGATTGCAGAAGAGGAGAAAATTAGTTCAACACGGGTAAGGAATGCTTTATGGAATGGAGATATTTGTTTAGCAAACGAACTGCTTGGATACGATTTTTTTTTCAGGGGAAGAATTGTTACAGGTAAAAAAATTGGCAGAAAAATGGGATTCCCCACTGCAAATATTTTTTCTAATGAAACATATAAGCTGATACCCAGAGTGGGGGTTTACGCAGTTGAGATTATAGTAGGGGATGAAAAATTTGGCGGTATGCTGAATATCGGATTTCGTCCTACTGTTAATCATACCGGTGAACCACCCAGTGTGGAAGTGAATATTTTCGATTTTGATAAAGAAATATACGGTCAGAAAGTTACGTTGCTATTCAAAGAGAGGATACGGGATGAGAAAAAATTTGATAATATTAATCTTCTGGTAGAGCAGCTTAAACAGGACAAAGTACATGCACGGGACATACTAAAAAACCTGTGATAGTATAAATTGATTAAATTTGTGTGGAATAATTAATATATATAAAATGGAAAATACAATGGTGGAAAATATGAAATATAAAGTTAAAGATATTTCACTTGCCGATTGGGGCAGGAAAGAGGTTGAAATTGCTGAAAAAGAGATGCCGGGGCTGATGGCAATCAGAAAAAGATTTGCTGCTACAAAACCTTTAAAAGGCGCCAGGATAACTGGGTCGTTACATATGACAATACAGACTGCTGTACTGATTGAAACCCTGGTTGAACTTGGAGCTGACGTACGCTGGGCAAGCTGTAATATTTTTTCAACACAGGACCATGCTGCTGCTATAATTGCCAGGGAAGGTATTCCTGTTTTTGCGTGGAAAGGGGAAACGTTGGAAGAATACTGGTGGTGCCTGGTACAGGCTTTGACTTTTCCAGAGGGGGAAGGTCCTAATCTTATAGTGGATGACGGTGGGGATGGAACATTGTTAATGCATAAAGGCTACGAGGTTGAAGAAGATACATCTCTGTTTGACAAGGAACCGGAAAATAGTGAGGAGGCGGTTATTCTGGCACAATTAAAAAGCATAATGAATGAAGATCCCGGGAGATGGCACAGGAATATAAAGGAGTTGAAAGGTGTTTCAGAGGAAACAACTACGGGAGTTCATCGTTTATACCAGATGAAAGAAAATGGAACACTTCTCACAGCTGCTATGAATGTGAATGATTCAGTTACAAAATCGAAATTTGATAATCTTTATGGATGTCGTGAATCGCTTGCCGACGGGATTAAAAGAGCTACGGATGTAATGCTTGCAGGGAAGGTAGTTGTTGTTTGCGGGTATGGTGATGTGGGAAAAGGATCTGCCAAATCAATGAAGTCATACGGGGCGCGTGTTATTGTTACTGAAATTGATCCTATCTGTGCATTGCAGGCTGCAATGGAAGGTTTTGAAGTAAAAACCGTTGAAGAAACACTAGATGAAGGAAATATTTTTGTAACTGCAACAGGGAACTTTGGTGTGATCACTGCTGAACATATGTCAAAAATGAAAGACCAGTCTATTGTCTGTAATATTGGACATTTTGATCATGAGATTCAGGTTGAGAAACTGGAAAAATGGCCGGGTGTTGTTAAAGAAACAATAAAACCACAGGTAGATAAGTATACATTCCCCGATGGACACGCTATTTTTATGCTGGCTGAAGGACGCCTGGTAAATCTTGGGTGCGCAACAGGACATCCTTCATTCGTGATGAGTAATTCTTTCTCTAATCAGGTTCTTGCTCAAATGGAACTTTGGAATAAAGATTATGATATTGGTGTTTATCGCTTACCCAAATATCTTGACGAAGAAGTTGCCAGATTGCACCTGGAACAAATTGGTGTAACTCTTACAAAACTAACTAAGAAACAGGCCGACTATATTGGTTTCCCGGTTGACGGTCCATATAAACCAGATCATTATAGGTATTAGGGAAGAAGGGAATACAGGGAGTAGAGGGAATAAAGGGATTAGAGGGGATAAGGGGATTGCCGGTTATTGACTGATTAGTTATAAACTGATATTGTTACACCATCAAAGTTAGTATTGTATTGCTTTAAGGGTACTCTTGAAGGACCCTTTTCGGTGGGGAAAGCAAGACTGGGCAGAACATATTCTGAACCGCATTCGGGGCATTTGGCAATAGGATCACTTGTATTCTCAGTAGTAACAGAAATGCTATTGCTTATATTATATGGGCATGTACGATCAAATGCATAAAATTCGTCTTCAGAGAAACGGTATACAATTATTCCGTTATAATCATACCCTGCTGAAGATCTTCCTGCATATTCGCTGGTGATTATAACAGAATTACCAATTGCATGCAGGTTGGTAAACATGGGATCATCCAGTCTTATAGTGAAATTTACATAAGTATTCGGTATTATCTCCTCCTTTTTTTTTGCGCATGAAACAAAAATGAGAAGTGATAAAGTAATTAATAAAATTTTACTTAATTTTGATATCAATGATTTAATTGTTTCATGAGTTCCATGTTCAATGCAAAGTTAGTTAAATTGTTGTTCGGAAGGTTGCTTTTTATAGTGATGATCCTGTTTATTTCACAGGGATGTTTTCATCAAAGAAAGTCAAGGACGGTGAGAAAAGCTGAAAACAGAGTTGAGCAGGCGGATATTAAAAGAGAAAAAGTCTATGAGAAAGAAAGAAAAGATGGACTGAAGCATCAATATGAAATTCAGACAAAAGAGGTTCGGGAGCGAATGAAACAATCAAGGAAAAATGCAGAAAAGTTTAACAGGCAAATGCGTAAACACGAGCCATTTTTTAAAAGACTAATCAGAAAAATATTTAAGAAATAATGGAAGACGGTACTAGTTCTATATTGTATATAATTATCACTGCTATTATTATTTTGGTAGGGGTACTTGGTAAAAAGAAGAATCCAAAACAGATTCCAGGAGGCTCAGGTAACGGGGAGACTGGCGGAATGGACTTTTTCGAAAAATTAGGCTTAACAGATACGGATGAAAGTAAGGAAGAATCTTTCGATATTCAAAAGGAAAAAACAACTGAGACAGCCGAAAGAGAACAATACGGTTCTATAATTACATCCACCCTTGAAGATCAATCTGATAAAAAGGCTGAGCCAACAGAGAAAGTATTTGAAGAAGAAACAGAAGAGGTGAATCCATTTAGTGAAATACCAGATGAATTTGATAGTGATATGAATGAGATCAAGGATGAATTTGATCTGAAAAAAGCTATAATTTATTCTGAAATAATCAATAAGAAATATGAATAGAAAAAGCAGTGTATCAGGCAGTAAAAACAATTGCTTTTTCTAATATTTTCTCTTGAATTATTTTCAGAATTTAAAAAATTGGTATATTTGCACCATGAAAGAGTTTCGGAACCCCGAAATTCTTTCTGTTTTTTTTTGTACTATAACAGAATGTATTATGGGAGTTATGTATCTTTCAGAAGAAGGGTTAAAAAAACTGAAGAGTGATCTTGAGCAACTTGAAAAGGTTGAAAGACCTGCCATTTCAAAGCTGATAGCAGAAGCCAGGGATAAAGGTGATCTGTCGGAAAATGCTGAATATCACGCAGCTAAAGAAGCACAGGGAATGTTGGAGATGAAGATTTCAAAGCTAAGGGAAAGCCTGGCAAATTCACGACTTGTAGATAAAAACAGGATTGACACATCCAATGTACAGATAATGAATAAGGTTAAGATAAAAAATAAGGCTAATAACCAGGTTATGGAATATATCCTTGTTTCTGAAACTGAAGCAAATTTGAAGGAAGGGAAAATTTCGATTACTTCACCTATTGCCAAAGGACTGCTTGGCAAAAAAGCAGGTGATGTTGTGGATATAAAAGTTCCTTCAGGTACTATTCCGTTTGAAATTATCCATATTTCACGTTAATTTTGTCAAAAAACTTCCAGGTTATGACTACTATTTTCTCAAAAATCGTCAAAAACGAAATACCATCTTACCGGATTGCCGAAGATGATCGTTTTTATGCTTTCCTCGATATTAACCCGCTTATGAAAGGACACACATTGGTTATTCCCAAAAAGGAGGTCGACTATTTGTTTGACATGGAAGATGATCTACTCGCCGGAATGAATGTTTTTGCAAAAAAAATTGCAAGGGCAATTGAGAAAGTGGTTGCCTGTAAACGAATTGGTGTAGCGGTACTTGGTCTTGAAGTTCCTCATGCTCATATACATCTGATCCCTATTAATTCAGAATCGGATATTAGTTTCTCCAGACCAAAGTTAAAATTCAGTGAAGAAGAATTTATGGATCTAGCTGAAAAAATCAGCAGGGAAGTGAAATTGTAAGAAACTTCAGGCTAATTGGCTACAATTATTTCAAATTTCGATTCCCGGGCATATGTGCTTGCTTTTTGAGTATGCTATTACCGGTACGACTGAAATTTCCATGAAATTCTTCTATATTTGATCAATGAAAACCTATTATTATATAATAACCGGTTTCTTTTTATTCTCTTTCCTTATACCGGGACAACTTTCATCTCAGGAATATCCGGTTGGCCATTGGGAAACAGTTATTTGTGACTATCAAACATGGAAGTATTTTGTGGGCACATATGAGCCGGATGCAACATGGAGAACCCTTTCATTTAATGATGATAATTGGCTTCAGGGACCGGGAGGGATTGGTTATGGTGATGGTGATGATGGAACTGATATTTCTGACATCTCTGGTTTTGTGCCACCCTTGTCACTATACCTGAGAAAAACGTTTGAGATATTTGATACGGCAAGAATTTCTGATTTAATTCTAAATGTTGATTATGACGATGCGTTTGTGGCATATATTAACAATATCGAAATTGCCAGAGCAAATATTGGAATTGCCGGAGATCATCCTGCCTATAACGAGACAGCCTATACATACAGGGAAGCCCAGATGTATCAGGGATTTGATCCGGAATATTATACTTGTAGTTCAAATATAAAAGATATTCTTATTGAGGGAGAAAACATCCTGTCTGTGCAGGTACATAATTTCAACAATACTTCATCGGATATGACTTCCAGGGTTTTTCTATCAGTGTGTATTAATGATACAAATACATATTATAACGAAATTCCTTCCTGGTTTAAACCCCCTGTTGTATTTTCATCATCTAACCTCCCTATCGTTTCTATTAATACTCAGGGTTTGCCAATTCTAAATGATCCAAGGATATCTGCAAATATGACTATTGTTGATAATGGTTCCGGGCAACGAAATAATGTTAGCGATCCTTTTAATGGTTACGAAGGTAAAATAAATATTGAACTTAGAGGATCATCAACAATGATGTTTCCAAAAAAGGCATATTTATTTGAAACACAGGATGATAATGGTCAGAATAATAACGTATCCTTACTGGGTATGGCCGAAGAAAACGATTGGATATTATATGCTCCCTATACCGATAAAAGCCTTATCCGTAATGTATTAACATATGATCTTGGCAATAAAATGGGAAACTGGACTCCACATACGCGGTTTTGTGAACTGGTTCTGAATGGTGAGTACCGGGGAATATATATTTTGATGGAAAAGATAAAAAGGGATAAAAACCGTGTTGATATTGCAAAACTTACAGAGACAGATATTTCGGGAGATGATGTTACAGGAGGGTACATAATCAGGATTGATAAGACAGATCAGCCGGATATCTTGGGATGGACCTCTTATCCCTATCCCATACCGCCATATGCCGATTATTCCCCCTTGTTTTTCCAGTATTACTATCCAAAGGGAAAGGATATTGTCCCTGTGCAGGAGGCTTATATCCAGAAGTTTATGCTGGATTTTGAAAATGCAGTGAATAGCAGCAATTTTAAGGATCCTGTATATGGTTATATAAAATATCTTGATGTCACTTCATTTGTCGATCATTTTATTATAAGAGAATTAGCCAAAGAGGTTGACGCTTATATGTTCAGTACTTTTATGTATAAGAAAAAGGATAGTAACGGTGGGAAACTGTATTTGAGCCCTTTCTGGGATTTTAATCTGGGTTATGGAAATGTTAACTATGAGAATGGTGATGAGAGTCCCTGGGAAACTGATGGATGGATATATGATAAACCGGGAAGGATATATTGGTGGAGAAGATTATTTGAGGATCCCTCAGTATTAAATTTGCTCAAATGCAGATGGGAGTCTTTACGACAAGGACCATTTAATAACGACTCAGTCCAGGTGATCTTCGATTCACTTGGAGTTTACCTGGATGAAGCGCAAGAGAGGAATTTTAATAAATGGAAAATTTTGGGCAATTATGTATGGCCAAATTATTTTGTTGGTAATACCTGGCAGGAAGAGATGACCTACCTGAATAACTGGGTTCTGAACCGCTTATCATGGATGGATGCAAATATGCCTGGTATATGTGATCCGTCAGGGACAATTAGTATGTATTCTGAAATATATATTGATGTTTATCCTAATCCCTTCCACGATTATATAACTTTCCGTATTCACTCTCCCGAACATGGACACCTGAATATCCGTGTCTTCGATCTTCTGGGCAGAGAAGTCAAGGTTCTCTCTGCAAATATTATGGCTTCAGAAGAGAAGGATATTCAATGGAATACAAATACAGAAGCGAATACTCCTTCGGGCATATATCTGTTTGTTATTGAAATTGATGGCAGAAGAGTAGAATCCGGCAGGATAGTGAAATATTAATCCTGTTCAGGCTTGAATTTACTTATTTTCTGAATAGATAATATTGGCCTGATTCTTGTCGTTATTCATTCAAACTTTAACATTTTTTATTTGATATTCGATATTTATTATTAGAAATCCAGGGCTAATCTTTAATACTCAACCTGCAAGAATAATATCCGGAATAATATATTTTAATATTGCAGGATAACTATATTTATACCTTGATGAGAAGATTATTATTTATTATATGTTTGATATTGAACCTGTCAGGTTTATTTGCTCAGGTTCACACCATTAGTGGTTTTGTTGAGGATGCAGGCTCAGGAGAGAAACTGATAAATGCTAATATTTATGATTCGAAAACCTTAAAAGGAACAATATCCAATAATTACGGATTTTACAGTTTAACACTTCCTGAAGGTGAAATAGAGCTGATATATTCATTTGTCGGTTATTCTCCAATCAAAAAACAAATAAATCTTGTAAAAGATACAAAAATTGATATTCCATTAGAAGCATCAATTGAGCTACAGGGAGTTACAATTACAAGTAACAGTGTGCAATCAAAAGTAAGAAGCACACAAATGAGCCGGATAGAAATTCCTGTTGAAACAATTAAGAACCTTCCTGTTCTACTTGGCGAAGTAGATATTATCAAAACTATTCAATTATTGCCCGGGGTTCAATCGGGAAGTGAAGGTGCAAGTGGTTTGTATGTGAGAGGAGGAGGGCCTGACCAAAATCTTGTATTATTAGACGGTGTTCCTGTTTATAATGTAAATCACCTTTTCGGATTTTTTTCCGTTTTTAATGCTGATGCTATAAACACGGTTAGTCTTACTAAAGGTGGATTTCCTGCACGTTATGGCGGCAGGTTATCGTCTGTTCTTGATATCAGAATGAAGGAAGGTAATACAAAAGAGATAAAAGGTGAAGGTTCTGTTGGTATTATTTCTTCAAAACTTGCTATTGAAGGCCCTATTATTAAGGATAAAACATCGTTTATTGTATCCGGACGCAGAACATATATTGATATCTTATCATATCCGATACAATATTTTATGGCAAAATCTGAAGATATTGACAGGTTAAGAGCCGGATATTATTTCTATGATGTAAATGCTAAGATAAATCATAAATTTTCGGATAGAAGCAGGCTTTATTTAAGTTCATATATGGGTAGTGATAAAGTATATGCATTTATTAAGGATAAGGGCTATAATTTTAAAGAAGAAAATAATTTCAAATTGAGATGGGGAAATATTACATCTGCTTTACGCTGGAATTATATACTAAACAATAAATTATTTAGTAATACAACTTTAACATATAGCAGATTTAAGTTCTTAACCGGTTTGGAGTCTATATATGAAGTGGATAATAAAAAAGACGAATATGGTATTGATTATTCATCAGGTATTTATGACTGGGCAGTGAAAATTGATTTTGATTATTTGCCAAACCCAAATAATTATATCAGATTTGGATTAAACAATACATATCATACTTTTAATCCTGGAATTAATACTTTCAGGGTACTTTCCGATAATTCTGACAGTGATATTGATACTACCTTCGGCAACAAAAATATTTATGCTAATGAATTTTATATGTATGTTGAGGATGATATTAAATTAGCATCTAAAATAAAGTCAAATATAGGTTTGCATTATTCAAATTTTTCTGTAAAGGGTAAAATATATCATTCACTTGAACCAAGATTTTCGATTCGTTATTTGTACAATGAGAAATTATCGTTTAAGGCTGCTGCGACTAAAATGACACAATATATCCATTTACTTACAAATTCAACATTAAATATGCCTACAGACCTTTGGGTTCCTGTTACCGATACTATTAATCCTCTGCGATCATGGCAATTTGCTGCCGGTGCTGTTTATGCTTTAACCGATAAGATAGATGTAAGTATTGAAGGGTTTTATAAGAATATGCATAACTTAATTGAATATAAAGAAGGTGCAAGTTACTTTTCTACCGGAGATAAATGGGAGAATAAAATTGAAATTGGCAAAGGATGGAGCTACGGAGCAGAATTTCTTGTAAAAAAGGATTTAGGCAAAACTACCGGATGGATAGGATATACGTTATCGTGGTCGGAACGTAAATTTGAAAATATTGGTTTTGGGAAAACATTTCCATATAAATATGACAGGCGACATGATATAAGTGTCGTAGTTACTCATAAATTTAATGATAAGGTTGATGTTGGTTTAACATGGGTTTACGGAACAGGAAATGCCACAACTCTGGGTATTGAACGGTATGCTTCCTTAGAAGGATCACTGGAAGGATATTTGGAAGCGTGGGATATTGAGTATTTTGAAAACAGAAACGGATTCCGTATGCCTTCATACCACAGGCTTGATGTAGGAGTAAATTTACATAAAGAAAAGAAATGGGGTAAACGAACCTGGAGTTTTGGATTATATAATGCATATAATCGTCAAAATCCGTTTTTCCTGTATTTTACTCATGAACATAATTATCAAAATGATCAAAACAATCAGGTACTGAAACAGCTTAGCCTGTTCCCGGTAATCCCTTCAGTAAGCTATAAATTTGAATTTTAAGATCATCTGAAAATGAGAAAGAAATTATATTTAGTACTAACATTATTAATAGTTTTGATTGCCTGTGAAAAAACTGTCTATATTGATATTCCTGATAAAGGAAGAATGATAACAATAAATAGCCTGTTCAATCCGGATAGTTTATTAAAAGTTAGTGTAAGCAAGAGTTGTTATATTTTAGATAATGATATTCAGGCAATTGAAAATGCTACAGTTGAGGTTTATGAAAATGGTAATATAATTAATACTTTACCTTATTTGAATAATGGATGGTACAAATCAACTATTCAAAAACCAACATCAGGAGACAGGTACAAAATCAAAGTAACAGTTCCCGGTATGGGAACAGCCGAAACCGAAAGTTATATACCCGCAAAAACTAATATCATTTCAATTGATACTGCTTCAGTAATAAAAACTGATATTGACGGTTACAAAGATGAGCAGCTGGAATTCAGAGTAAGATTTAAGGATAACCCTGACGAAAAAAACTATTATATTTTGATGCCGGAGGAAATTCACATATACACTTATAATAATGGGGATAAAATGATTACAGACACAATACAATACACTATGAATTATGAACCCGGCGACCCTTCTGTTATAGAAGATTCATGGGGAATGGGAATGTTATTTAATGATTATTTATTTAATGGGAATACTTATGATTTTGTTTTCTCGGTAGAAAAATATTTTTACGATACTACATCAATTTGCATTAGTTTAAAATCAATAAGTGAGGATTATTTTAAATATCTCGCAACATGTTATAAACAGATGGAGGTAAACGAAGATCCTTTTATGGAAAAAATAAGTGTTTATACCAATGTTGAAGGCGGAGTAGGGATATTTGGCGGTTATAGTTCATCTACTGATACGATACATGTTTATGGTGAGGGAGTTTACTGGGGTAAATAATTTTTAACACATCGCTTTTTTCATTTTAATTTATTAACGGATAACAGGCTGCTTTTAAAAACTGATTTTTTACCATTACCGGATTATAACTTATCCATTTTTCGAGAAGTGCCCAGGCTGGTTTTTCGTTAACCAGAATGTATTCGGTATCTTTTCCTTTTGCTTTGAATTCAGCCGAATTACAGACACTTGTGCAAATTCTGGCAGGGATTAGATAGTAAAGAAGTTTCAATTCTTCTTTATTTAGTGGATATAAAGTTTGATAACCCCTGATAACCTGATTAGCTGTTTCAAAGGGTTTTTCTTTCCCCAACATTATGTAAGCGAGGGCTATTGCTATTTCGTTTATAAGTGGGGCATAAGCAATATCCCCGAAGTCAATTACCCCTGTTATTTTATTTCCGTCAGTCAGTATATTATAATCGTTTAGGTCATTATGAATTATGCTGTATCTGAGATTAGCCAATTCAGGCAAAACAAAGTGCTCAAACAGGTCGAAATAATACTCAACAAGTTTGGCTTTCGAAGGATCGGTTATGTATTTTATCTTTGGCTTGTTTAATAAACAAAATTGTAAATCCCAGGCGAATTTCCTGCTTTCAATTTCAGCATTTCTTATCCCTTCTAAAGATCTGTCTAATTCAGCAATAGATTTGCCGAAATTATAAAGCAGTCCGGGAGAATGATTTACTTTTGATAAAAGAGATCCTTTTATGTAGGGCAACAGCCTTGAAAAGCTCTTATCAGCATATTGATGTACCGATATTTGTTTGCCGGGGCTATTTGCAGGAATTTTAAATGGCAATTTCCCGGAAATAGTATTTAATATTTCTGACTCCGCTTGTACCAAAGCCAGTTCAGAAGGATCAGAATAATGCTTTAATACGTAATGATTATTGTCTTTGTCTTTTACATGATAATTTAAGCTTCCATAATAACCCTCAAGTTTCGTAATTTCGGTTGGCTCTAAATCATAATGTTTCAGAAGCTCTTTCATCTTCTTTTAAGTATTACATTCCTAAATGTTTGAATGCTTCATAGACGAGAAATGCCGGCCAAACAATGGCCTTTAAAATTCCTAATACACCCATCCAGAAGCCAGCGGCATGGGAAATAAAATAAACTGCTGCTCCAATAAGCCCCAGGCCATAAATCGCACCTGAAGGTGCACCACATTGAATTTCTTGTTTCATGATTTTTCCTCCTTTATTTTGTTTATTTTACGAATATAACACAAAATAAGAATTTTATCCTTCGGGCAATTGTTGATGCATTAAATATGGGAGTAAAATGAGGTCTTGAGTTTTACATATCAAGCCATAGCTTGAAATCCTTTGTTCTGCTTCTGCTTACAAATATATCATCATCACTGATATGATTTATTTTTATTTTGAGTTTGGTGCTGGAATAAGAGATGATATCTGTTATTGTATTTCGGTTTACGAGGTATTTCCTGTTAATCCTAAAAAAAATATCAGGGTCGGTAAGTTGTTCCAGTTGATCCAGTATATAATTAATATCGTATGATCTCCCTTTGTTGTCAAGTAAATAAGTAGCTTTTTCAAGGCTGTAAAAACAGTTAACTTTTTCAATTATCACGGATTTGATATGTACACCGGCATTCACAACAAACCTTGCTTTAAAACGTTTGGTCAGCAATTGCATTACCTGTTCCACCTGGTAGTGAAATAAATCGCTATTTTGATTTATTTTCTGTCTGTTTTGAGACAGAAATTTTTCAACAGAAAATGACAGTGATTCCACGCTAACAGGTTTTAACAGGTAATCGATACTGTTTACTTTAAAGGCTTTGATGGCATATTCTTCGTAAGCGGTTGTGAAGATTACCGGGCAGGTTATTTTAACGTAATCAAAAATTTCAAAACTTAGTCCATCGGAGAGTTGAATGTCCATAAAAATCAAATCGGGGTGCGGATTAGCATTAAGCCAGTCTGCCGTTCCTTTTACAGAACCTATAATTCCTTTGACATGAATTTCAAAACCAATTGAATTTATCAGTTTTTGCAGATGTTCTGCTGCTGGTTTTTCATCTTCAATGATTAATGCATTTATCATGGTTATTTATTTAAAACGGGTATTTTAACAACAAATAAATGATTAATTTTTTTTACAATTACTTCCTTGTCGGATAAATAGTTGTATCTCGCCTGAATGTTTTTTAATCCAAGTTTGTTTGAATGTTGAATTGTGGTTTTTGGCTGAATATTATTAGTTACAGATATATAATCCCCCTCCAGTATAATCTCAACATTCAGTGGTTTTTCGGGCGAAAGGGCATTGTGTTTTATTGTATTTTCGAGTAACATTTGTAAAGCCATCGGGATTACATATTTGCTTTTTTCATCAGGTAAATCGATTTTAAGTTGCAGTCCGTTTTCATACCTTATTTTGTAAAGGTAAGCAACATTGTTTAACAGTTTTTTTTCGGTGGGTAAATCAACTACTTCTTTTTCCCGAAATTCAAGAATATAGCGGAATACATTAGCCAGTTGGTCAATAAACAGTGCAGCTTTATCCTGGTCACTATATACCAGCGAAGTTAGTGCGGTAAGGTTGTTAAATAAAAAATGCGGGTTAATCTGATTTTTCAGAGCTTCAAATTCAACTAAAAGAATCTCTCTTTTTAATATTTCTTCATTAACAGCTGCCTGCTTCCAGTTCTTAAAGAAAAAAATACTGTTTTGGATCATTACACCTAAAACAATAAAAATGGCAGCATAAATAAATGCACTGATAGTCCGCTCATATATTAGGGACATATTTTCACCCCTGATCCTGAAAAAGAAAATGTAATGAATTAACAGGATTAGCAGGAAAGCCCAGATCGTTTCCAGCAAGGCAGTTATAACAAAACGTTTAAACGGTTTGTTAAGCCAGCGGATACGTTTTTCAAGTTGCAATTCGATAATTGCGGAAACCAGCATGTAAGGAATCCCTATGGAATAAGAGTATACAAAAACATAGGACAGAATATCAATCTGAAATATACCCTGGGGATATGACATTAATACAATCAGCAGCCCAATAGAAATTGGAGCCACCAGATATACCAATATCTTTTTGTAATACTTTTTTAAAAAATTTGCAGACATTGTATCAAATCAAATTTAAAACTACGAATTCTAATCTTTAAACAAAAGATTTATTCATTTGTATTTTTGCATTTTTCAAGAAGTTTGGCTGTATCGCTTTTTCCCCAGGAAGGATGGATATCAGTTTCGGGAGTAAATTTTTCATAAAGTTCCATTGCCTTTTGAAATAAAGGTATGGCTGCTTCTTTTCCTCCTCCCATAAATCCGGGTATGTACATGGTTGATTTACCCTGCAGATAATAAATTCTGGGATTGTCAGGATTCTTCTCTTTTGCCATTTTCAACGCATTATTAGCTTTTGGCATATATAATGGTCCGTTAACCATCGGGGTAATTTCCATCAGGGCATAACAAAGTAACGTTTCAAGAACATCCGGTTCTGAATCATACGGATTTAATTCCCTGGTTTTGACGATCAGATCCTTTGCTTTTTTACAATAAGCATCTTTTGTGCTCGTATTTTTTTCAATAAAACTCATGTTTATATAAGCATATGCACAATAATAGTGAGGAAGCCATTCACCCGGTTTTAATGCAATAATCCTTTCGCAGGTATTTGCCAGTTCAAGGAAATTTTCAGAACTATATCCTTGATTTGAAATATAAATGCTCCTGCGCAAAATGGAATAATATGCCGTATCCTGGGAGAAAACTGTTTGAAAGGTTAAGATGATTAAAATCAGTATAGCTGTTTTTTTCATTGTTAAAGTATTATTTATTAAAAATCAGAATTGAGTCTGGTTTTGAAGGCAGATATAAATCCCGAACACAATCATACGTTTACTGGGAGGGAGTATGGGCAGGGATAGGTAATTACCTTCTAAACCAGTGTTTCCGGCAAAGCGATATCCGAAAATATGGTTAAATCCCAACAGGTTGGAAACCTGAATATGCAGCATGGTAAATTTTCCAAACCATTCGGTAAAGTGAAAAATGCTTACACTGAGGTTATGATAATTTTTTGTTTCAAGAACAGAATCTCCGAAGTTCGGGTCGATATATGGCCTGCCCGAAGCAAAATTGTAGTTGGTGCCAAAGTATGAATCAATTTTTTCAAAATAGTGTTTGTATTGAAGCGAAAGATTATGCTTTGTAATAAATCCGGGTACATGGCGGAATTCAAAATCACGATAATCACGTTTGCTATCGATAAAAGAATAGGCAAGCCAGAAATCGCCGTTTTTAATACTTTCCCTGTCCCGGAAAAAAATGTCAATGCCACGGGCGTAACCGCTTCCTGCATTGGAGTATGTTGTGGGATCGGTTGCATAAAGTGTATTGTATTTAACCAGTTGAGTGTACTTTTTATGATACGCCTCCACTCTGAAAATACGATTGTCCTTTATTATCTGGTAATTCAGAATTAAATGATTGGCTCTTTCGCACGACAATCCTGTATTATAAATAAGGCTGTTGTCTTCAGGTAATTGAGTGAATTTACCATAAGCAAATGAAATTTGACTCGCCGCAGATATTTGATAAGCAGCTGATAACCTGGGTGAAACACAAGCTTTTTTTGTTAATCCAAGATGCTCAAACCGGATACCGGGTCTCAGTGTTATTTTATTGCCAACACGTATGTTTAATTCGGAAAATGCCGATGTATTGATAGTTTCATAATCCCATTGAAAGCCTGTGCCTTTATTATCTGTTAAATACTCCCTGCCGAATTTCTTATAATAAATATCGCCTCCGAATTTTACCGTTATTTTTTCATAAGGTGAATTTGTGACCGTCAGTTTTACCTGTGCCGATCTATTCAGATCTTTCATTCCATTGTTGTTAACATTCATTTTTGTGTCATCGCGATTTAAGGAAATACCGGTGTGTAAAATGGATTCGCCAACCTGGTCTTTGTAAGAAGAAAGGAAAAAGAAGTTTTGATTTTGATTCCCAACCAAATCATCGAAGCCGGTATCCAGATTGGGATAGAGAAGTGAATTCTTTTCAGAGGTAAAAAACCCCATCGCTTTCAGCATTCCTTCCTGATTTATTTTTTGCCTGAATACCAGGGTTTCGGTCAGGCTTTCAGGGGCTTCCTCCCATTTAATATTTGACCTGGCAAGGTTATAGAATGGTTGCATGTTCATGTATTGCGTTATTGAAGATATTGAAATTTTTTTCCATTTTTTAATTTTTGTGAGGTTCGCTGCTGAAGAATAAAGGGCTATGTTTGTTTCGTCGTCTTTAGCCAAGGCAGTTGTATTCAGGATCAGCGCTGAGGAGAGGGCCTGCCCGTATTCGGCAGAATAACCACCGGTACTAAATATGGTCCCCCTGAATAACATGGGAGAGAATTTCCCCCTGACCGGAACACTGGGCATTTTCGTAGTATAGGGGCTTTCTACCAGTAATCCGTCAATAAAAGTCTTTGTTTCATACCTTTCGCCGCCGCGTACAAGTAAGCCCCCTTCATCATCGGCTGTACTGGTACCGGGTAGAGAGTTGAGTGCCATATAGAGATCCCCAAATCCTTGTGAATTTGTAGCCATGTCCAGCGTACTTAATACTGCCGATTTTTTTTCGTCACCGGCTTCAAAAATCCCTGCTGTGATAACAACTTCGTTAAGATGGGTTTTGTCTTCGGTGAGGACAATTGAAAAATGAATCGTGTCATTTACAAGTACAATCGGTTCTTCATGGGAATGATATCCCAGGAAACTGGCAATAAGTACCTGTTCCCCTGATAAAATAGGTTTAAAGGAAAAGTGCCCTGATGCATCGGAACTAGTGCCCTGAAAAGTGTTTTTAAAATATATATTTGCACCTGCAACAGGCTTCCCTTTTTTTGTTAATATGGAACCAATTATAACTGACTGGCAGAATAAACTTGTTGAAAGAGTAATATAAATAATTGCTAATAAGAAAGTCTTCATCTCTTAATTATTTAAGCAAATATTCATCTTAGTTTCAAGATGAAAAAAGAAAAGTTACCGGTTGGTTATAATAAAAGGATAAAAGGTAGTAAAATCAGGATTAATGATTATCCATATTACATTTACAAGCTTCTATTAACCTGACTTTTTTATTTTAGGTTCTTATAAGAGTTTTAATCAATCTTAGAAATCAACCTTCTTTGAGGGTGGATATTTACTTATAAGGAGGCGAATCAATTTTTTCAATCTCAAATATATCATATCTGCTAAAATTTGCCCAGTACTGTATGGCAAGTTCTTCGATATACAGCCAATATCGCTCTGAAAGGTTATATAATTGAACACCTTTTTTTATATCATCCTGAATTTTTTGTGTTAATATTTCCTTTAATTTTATTTTTATTCGTTTATTATTAAACTCAAAAATTGCAGTTGGTATAGTGCAAATTGTATCGGATATTTCAATAAGTCCCTGACCAATAGTTGCCCCGGTGCTTATCTGAATACCATCATTCAAGCAACTTAATGGCGGTTTTTTACCGGCAAACGAAATCACATGCAAATTATTAATTCCAACATTAAAATACTCACAGGCACGTATTCCCATTTTTGCACCAATAATAGAATAGATACCTGTATGCCCGTGTATTTCATTGGTCATGACAATTGCCTTCCATTCAATTAGTCCGAAATCTTCTATTGTACGCGCTTGAATTTTGGCTACAGGCTTTTTGTACAGCATCGTATCAACCGGAAATTTCTGAAAAACCCTGTTGTTTGTTTCTGTACCGGAAATTAATAGTGTAGTGATCATTTTTGTTATAAAGTCCTTTGGAATTTGTTTTTCGAGGTGTACGTAGGTGATATTATCTTTTTGCTCATTGGTATTAAAAATAATTGGGCAGGAAAGAAACAGGGGAAGCAAATCATCCCAAAGCAACAAATGGTTTTGAAGAACTTTTTCCAATGCTGGTGCTTGCTTATGCACATTCACAATTTGCTTTGCATAAGCAGAATTAACCTTTTGTAAATTGTTAAGGAATGTAGTGTCGCAGAGTAAATCATCCCGTGTATCTGAAACAATTTGAATAGGTATATTCAATGTTTTAATAAAGTCAAAGCTGGCTTTATCTATCTGATAATTAAAGCCTTGTTCTATATCCTTGTCATTATACCAGATTATTCGTTCAATTTTTTGAATATTTTCCGGTTTGGTTTTTAGCCATTCGGCATAGTTTGTAAACCCTCCCAATGCTATCAAAATTATCTTTTCAGTGTAGTCTTTAACAATGTTATTCATCAGGTCAATAGCTTCGGGAAATTTAACCGACCTGTCAGGTATATTTTTTCCCCAGTGAATTGATTCCGAAAAGTCATTCCATTCGGGAAGGTCACAGTTTAATGTTTCGCCGACACCCACAGGTATTCCCTGGTGAAAAAAATCAGTTAATAAGGAATGGATTTTTATAGCGGCAGAATAAGGCTTTACAGATCCCTGAGAACCGGTTATTCCTAAAACCTGAACATCGTTGCATGCTAAAAACATTGTAATAGCCCGCATATCATCAACCGCTCCGTCAGAATCAATAATAATATGGTATTTTGGCTTCCCTGAATGCGCTGTTGCTGTTTGTATTTGCATGGAAAGCAGAGCGATACAAATATAAAAGGCATGCTTTTTCATTGTATTATTATTAATTCTGTTTTAAGAATAATTGGGTGTTTAGATATTACGTAGATTTTTACTTAATTTCAAAGTTGAGTCCTTTAATATATCCTGTATTTGGATAACTATTTTCATAAAGGCAGTTCTCTAAAAAATCATTCAGAGCAGCTTGAACTTTCAATATATCAGGTCTGTTTTTTCTAATATTGACATACGAACTACGGTTACTTTCAGCGTACTCAGAAATCAAATGATAGTTTTCAGGTTCTTTAAAATTCATAATACCTCTTGTATTATTCATTTTCTTATAGGGCCAGAAGCACCAATTAATGTTAAAATCATCTAATAATATTCTGAAATCGGTTACCCACTTGTCTGTGTTCTCACCTGTTTCGCCTATATAAACAGGAACCTGATGTTCTTCTCTGAAATCCAGGTAAACTTGTATGGCGTCCTGATTTACATCAAACCAGTATTTATGAAACTCATATACGATATTATCATCAATTATGTCTTCGAACACATCGAAATTTCCACTCCAAACAGATCCGTTAAGGAAAATAATATGGTTCGGATCAACCTGGCGCATATCTTTAATTATTCGTTGGTATAACATAAATAATTTGTGGTTATAATCTTCTATTTCTTCAACAAAGTAATGTGCAAATGGTTCATTTATTATATCATAGCCAATGACTATTGGGTCATTTTTATATTTGTCAGCTATTTTTACCCATATCTCACTCAATAAGTCTTGCGAGGATAAACTCTGGAAAAGATAAGGATAACCATAACTATCGTCAATATTATCACCGGTCTGTCCCCCGGGGGCACAATGCATATCCAGTAAGACATAAATATTTTCTTCTCTGCACCATTCAATTACTCTGTCAAAGTATTTAAATCCGGCATTTCTTTTCCCCATATAAAGATCATCGGTAAACAATTTATAATGAAAGGGTAAACGAATATGATTACAACCAATTCTTTTCAGAAATTTAATATCGTCTTGTGATATGTAATTATTCAAATAATCATCCCAGAATAATTTCAAACTATCGGGACCAATTAATTCATATAGTAGTTCGTTTATTTTTCGTGGTGAGTTAACCTGGTTCATTTTAAACATATATCCTTCAGGCACCAGCCAATTACCTAAATTGGTTCCTTTTAAAATAATCGGATTTCCTTCAGAGGCAATCAATTGTTTTCCATCAGTCCTTACGACATTAGTTTTATTAGCTTCTTTATTGTTAGAATTTACCTCTGCCTCATTACATGAGGTTAGAATTGAAATAACACCTGTTAGTAATAGCGGAATAATTTTGTTTTTTTTCATTATTTTTATTTTTATTTTTTTATCGCATTGATAAATGCTTCAGTGCCTCCTACTACAGGTAAGGTGATTTTTGTTGCATCTAAATCAACAGTTAATTCAGTACCCGGCCAGGGTCTTAGCGTGAACTCACGGTCACTTGAAAATATCAAAAGGCCAATTTGTTGCCCCTTAGGTATCACCTGATCATCGGGTTGCAGTTCGAAGGACATTTCATAGAACTTGCCGGGTTCCAAAGGCTCACTGTTGGTTAAAGAGCGATAATTTTGAGGATCTGCCCAACCGCGGGTAATTAGGTTGTCGGTGATTTTTGTATTTTTTCTTTCTGTCCATGGTAAAGAAACCAGCCAGACGGAAAGATTTACAGCCGGTTTGCTACTGGACAACTTAATTGTGATTTTTGGTTTTCCGGAAATGTGAACCTCTTCAGAAAGCTTTGGAGTAAGATATATCAGCCGGTGATTTGTAATTTCAGCTTTTGCTAATGTTGCACCTGAAAAGGAGAAATTGTCGACCAATGTTTCTTTTCCCTGTCCGGAGACAAGTGTAGTATTTAATTTCCCACTTTCAGGGGCGCCTGCAGTGAGATACAACGTAACATCAGACGCTTTTGGATTGGGATAATCTTCGTATGGAGTCGGATCGGTTCTTTTGTCATTCTCTCGCACAATCCATGCTTTGGGGTCATTCTCAACTCCATTCTCTACACCATGCAGATAACGGGTAAACCACCGGTTCATCATTTTCATTGGCGGCGGTCCGCCATGTCCACCCTGGTGGTAGAATATTTGAGCAGGAATGCCTTTTGCTTTTGCTGCTTCGTAGATCCGGAGACTGTGTTCGGGAACAACATTCCAATCGTTAAAACCATGAGACATTAGTAATGCTGCCTTCATCGGTTCTATATCGTTCAGGTAATCACGACCAGCCCAGAATTCATTGTAATCACCTTTTATCCTGTCCATACCATCTGCCATTTCTTTGTCTCGTATGGTGGCGTTGCTATATTCCCGCTTCGATTCATCTCCACTATGGATAAAGTCGTAAAGAACATCAATATCTTCACCCAACCAACCTCCGGGTGACCGGATTAATCCGTTTGAGCGATAATAATGATAATATGATGTGTTTGGTGCGATAGGGATTATTGCCTCCAGTCCTTCAACACCTGTGGTTGCTGCTGCAACAGGCAGAGTGCCGTTATATGAAGTGCCTGTCATCC
>JAGGXD010000222.1 GCA_021163295.1 Bacteroidales bacterium | reverse complement strand
GAATAGTACAGGCTAACCATGACTGGGGAAAATCAATAGTTAAGAACTTCTCAACTATTGATTATTCCTACGTCAGCAGAAAAATTCATAGAATTTATGAATTTTTCAGGTTAGGCTCTTTATTTAGTTAAAATTAGAATTATTCCATGGACTACTTATTGTTTGTTGATAATGGAATTGTATTTTTACAACTCGAATTGTGAACAATGTAATATATCTCATTACTTGCATCCAGGAATATTCCAAGACAATGATTAATGGGTTTCTTAAATGAATAAGATTAAAGTTTCTGCAGTATCATACGCAAATACATATCCATTTATTTATGGTTTGGAAAACAGTTCAATCCGCAAGAAGATAATACTACAGAAAGATTATCCTTCCATTTGTGCCAGGAATCTTGCTGAAGGCAAAGTTGATATTGGCTTGGTACCTATTACTATGATTCCAAAATTAGATTTCTACGAAATAGTATCTGAATATTGTATTGGAGCAAATAAAGAAGTACGATCAGTAATCCTTGTCAGTAATTGTCCTTTAAAAGAAATTAAAAGGATTTATCTTGATTATCAATCAGGAACATCAGTGAATCTTATTAAAATACTTACTATGTTTTACTGGGATATTGATGTCTGGTGGCTTCCTACTACAGAAGGTTTTGAGAATAAAATAAAAAACAAACAGGATGGAGCTGTATTAATAGGCGATCGTTGTTTTGCTGCTGAGAAAAGGTTCCCTTTCATATATGACCTGGCAGATGAATGGAGAAAGTTTACAGGTTTACCGTTTGTATTTGCTGCCTGGATTGCCAATAAACAAATTAACAGGGATTTTAAAGAAATATTCGATTCTGCTCTTAAATATGGTATCAACCACCTTGATAAAGTTATCAATTACTTTGCTAATAACCGGCTTCCTGAAGGTGTTGACCTCAAATCATACCTTACAACCAACATCGATTATCACCTTGATGATAAAAAACTTAAAGCAATGGAATTGTTTTTTCAATACCTTGATAAATTATCCATAAAATAATATCGTATCTTTGAATAAAAACAAGTTATGCGTAAGAAAATATTCATTATATTAATCCTTATTGCATTCGTAAGTTTTACTCAGACAATACTTGCAAGTGCTGAGTCAAAGCCAGATACGACTGCTAAAGTATTAGTTTATAAATTTGATATTAAGGAACAAATTGCTCCTCCAATATGGAGAATAACCAAACAGAGTCTGGATGAAGCAGAATCTATTGGGGCAGACTGGATTATTATTCACATGAATACATACGGGGGAATGCTGGATGCAGCTGATTCAATCCGCACCAGGATTCTTAATTGCCCAATTCCTGTTTTAGCATTTATTGATAATCAGGCAATATCTGCAGGTGCATTAATCGCAGTAGCATGCGACAGTATTTATATGAGAAAAGGAGCAAGTATTGGTGCAGCTACTGTTGTAAATGGTCAGGGAGAGGTTGTTCCTGATAAATTTCAGTCTTTCATGCGTTCAACAATGCGGGCAACTGCCGAAGCACATGGAAAAGATACAGTAATTACGGGAAATGATACAACATTTATATGGCATAGAGACCCAAAAATTGCTGAAGCAATGGTTGATCCGCGGTTACAGGTAGAAGGAATAATAGATTCCAGCCAGGTATTGACAATGACAACTCAGGAAGCTATTAAAAACGGTTACTGCGAAGGTGAAGCTGAAAATATAAAAAAAATGCTTGAAAAAGCAGGCATTCATAACTATGAATTAAAGGAATACATCAAGACACCTCTAGAATCAATTATTGGATTTCTCGTGAACCCGGTATTTCATGGATTATTGATAATGGTAATTATAGGGGGTATATATTTTGAGCTACAGTCTCCCGGAATAGGATTCCCTCTGGCAGCATCAATTATTGCAGCTATCTTATATTTCGCACCTCTTTATCTCGAAGGTCTTGCTGAAAACTGGGAACTTGTAATGTTTATCGCCGGAATTATTCTAATTGCTTTAGAGGTTTTTGTAATACCGGGTTTTGGAATTGCCGGAGTAGCAGGAGTTATCCTGGTAATCACCGGATTGAGTCTTAGCATGGTTGATAATATCGTTTTCCAATTCGATATTACGCTTGGGATCAAAGCTTTGCTCGGAGCTTTAGCCCTGGTAATCTTTTCATCAATGGTTTCATTCATTTTATCTCTGTACCTTAGCAAAAAACTATTCACATCAAAAACTTTTCCTAACCTGGCTCTTAGTTCAGTACAGAATATTAGTGACGGGTTCATCAGTGTTGATGCCAAACAAAAAACTCTTATTGGCAAAAAAGGTATTGCTGCTACAATTTTACGTCCTGCAGGAAAAGTTGAAATAGAGAATGAGATCTATGATGCCCGTTCAGAAATAGGGTATATTGATCGTGGGGATCCAGTAATCGTTATTAAAGATGAAACAGCACAGTTGTATGTCATTAAAGACGAGTATGAAAATTCAGAAAACAGTCGAAAATGAAAACTGACCGGTTCCTGATCCGGGCATATGAACCTGATGATTATAAAGGGGTCATTCATGTCTGGGAAGTTACAGGAATGGGAGGATCTGTCCGGGGAGATAATGATGCAGTAATTAAGGAAAGTCTTGACATGGGTGGAGAATTCCTTGTAATGATAGATACTACTACAAATAATCTTGTTGGAACTTCGTGGATGACTTTTGATGGAAGACGATTATACCTGCATCATTTCGGTATAAATCCGGATTTTCAAAATCAGGGCCTTGGGCAAAAACTTGCCAGTGCCACAATGAATCTGGCAAAACAAAAAAACAGGCAAATCAAGTTAGAAGTTCATAGAAATAATGATGCAGCTATTGCTCTATACAAAAAACTGGGATTTAAATATCTGGGTGATTATGATGTATATATTATTCGTGATTTTGCTTTTTGAATTAATTTACGAAGCTATGCTCAATTTTAAATCAGAATGATTATTTTTGTGTTCCAAAAGATTTATTTATACTAAAACAAAAGAATATTCATGACAAAAACGATTACGTTCAACGAACTGAGGAGAATCAAGGATAGTTTGCCAAATGGTAGCATGAAGCAAATTGCTACCCGATTAAATCTCAATGTAGAAACTGTCAGGAATTATTTTGGCGGATCAAATTATGACAGGGGTGAGTCGGCAGGCATTCATTATGAACAAGGTCCCGATGGAGGAATTGTGACAATTGATGATACAACTATTCTGGATATTGCCCAGCAGATGATCAGTAATTGAACATACTTGTTGTATTAGTCTTTTATGAATGCTCTGAGGGAATTGCAAAAAACTGAAAAAAGTTGGTTAACTCCACTTTATACTACTTGTCAACATGTTTTCGGCCAAACTCATCTCCCCTCGCACAACGAAGATCATCACTACAGAGTATGGATTATTACCAAAGAGCTTATTAAACAACTGGAAAAACAAGCAATCATTTTTACCAGATCTGATCTTACCAAAATAATAATAGCTGTCTTTCTTCATGACACCGGAATGTCTGTAACCATAGATAAAACTCATGGGAAAGAAAGCAGAAAAATATGCAAAAAATTTATTAAGGAGTATAAACCTGAAGATATTGATAATTTACAAGAATTATTGGATGTTATTGAAAACCACGACGATAAAGATTATCAAAATAAATTTGCCAAAATTAGAAACCCCAAAAATCTGTTTAAACTACTCAGTGTTTGTGACGATCTGGACGCTTTTGGATTAACCGGTGTTTACAGATATATTGAAATTTACTTACTGCGAGGTATTCCCGTTAAAGATATTGCCTCAATGGTTTTGAAAAACCTCACTAACCGTGTTAATTATTTCACTAGATCATTCGGGAATTTAAAAAATTTCCATGAAAAGCATATGAAAAGATTTGATCTGACATGGGCATTTTTTACTGATCTTAATAACCAGATCATTCATGAAAATAAAATAAAAAGTTTAAATGGTCCGGTCGGTATAATCAATTTGATAAATCATCATGTAATAGTCGAAAAAATGACCCCGGTTGAAGCTTCAAAGTTTATTATCAGAAATACAACCGATGATTACGTAAAGAACTATTTCACAGGACTCGGGTCGGAACTCAGCTCTACAGAGCTCAAACCCAAAATATAAATGTAATTTTTACCGGCATATTTCTTATGCCTTTATAATGTTGTTTTTTTCATACCTTTCAACATGAATTAAAATTCAAATAAAATGTACATAAACAAACTTGCCTTTATTATTACAGTTTTATGGATTTCTATTATTCAATTAACCAATGCACAGGTAAAACTGAAATATGATCAAAATAAATCCCTGACCTATGCCGAGACCATTGAAGCCTATCAACTTCTTGATAAGCAATTTAAACAAGCTCGTTTATTTGATATGGGCCCGACCGATATTGGCAAACCATTATCACTTTTTATTATTTCAAATGACGAGGATTTTGATCCTGTTTCTATTAAGAAGAAAGGTAAAGTTATTGTATTGATCAATAATGGAATTCATCCCGGGGAAGCTTGTGGTATTGATGCCGGTGTTAAATTGGCTCAGGATCTGCTTTACAACAAAAAATACCTGAACAAATATTTGGAAAATATTGTTCTTGCAATAATTCCTGCTTATAACATAGGCGGAATGTTAAATCGTAGTCCTTACCACAGGGCTAATCAGAATGGCCCTGAGGAACATGGTTTCAGGGGAAATGCAAGAAACTTAGATCTTAATCGTGATTTCATCAAGACAGATACCAGGAATGCCAGAACTTTCAGCATGATATTTAACTTTTTAAAACCAGAAGTATTTCTTGACACGCATACAACAAACGGGTCAGATCACCAATATTCAATTACATTAATAGCTACACAACATAATAAGCTACATCCCATTATGGGAAATTATCTCAATAATAAAATGGTTCCTGCTCTTTTTGCAAAAATGAAGGAAAGTCCATATGAGTTGATCCCATATGTTAATTCAATTAACAGGACCCCGGATAAAGGTATTTCAGGCTACCTTGATGCCCCAATGGTTTCAACCGGGTATGCTTCCCTTTTCAACACTTTTGCATTTATGACTGAAAATCATGTATATAAACCATTTGAAGAGAGGGTACTCTCGGTATATCATTTTATGCTTTCCTTACTTGAATTCACTAATAGTAATTCAGAGACAATAAGTCAGTTAAAAAAGCAGGCTGATAAAGAAACATGCAATAAAGAAGACTTTGTCACTAACTGGAAACTTGATACGTCAAAATATCAAGAGCTTACTTTTAAAGGCTACCTCCCAAAGCAAAGAATAAGTCAGCTTACAGGAAAATCCACAATGTATTATGACAAAAATGATCCGTTTGAAAAACAAATACCTTATTACAATGAGTATGTTGCAACATCACATATAAAGAAACCATTTTGTTACATTATTCCACAGGCCTGGCATGAAGCAATTGAAAAGCTCAGGCTGAACGAAATTAAAATGAGCGAATTAAGTAAAGATACAATTTTACAGGTTCAGGTTTATTATATCACCGATTTTAAACCATCAAACCGTTCATATAACGGACATTTTGTTAATAGTGGTATTAAAACACGAACAGAGATACAAAATATCAGGTTTTACAAAGGTGATTTTATTATCAGGACAAATCAACCGTCAAACAATTATATTATCCAGGTATTAGAGCCGGATGCATCCGGATCATTCTTCTCCTGGAACTTTTTCGATTCATCAATGGAAAATCGCGAATATTTTTCCCCTTCCGTTTTTGAAGAAAAAGCACAAAAATTCTTAAATGAAAATCCTGATTTGAATAAAAAATTTGAAGCAAAGAAAAAGGAAGAGACAGAATTTGCAGAAAGTCATTATGCACAACTCCGTTTTATCTATATGAACTCACCTTACTATGAAAAAAGCTACAGGCGGTATCCTGTTGCAAGAATTAATGATCCGGTAAACCTGCCATTAGATGAATAACAGGTTAATACTATTTTGGGAAATAGAACACAAATGACACGGATGCGACAGATAATCACGGAAAAATATAAATATTACTGTAAATTTCTTAAACCCGCTTGCCTCATTGCAAAGTGTATCGGGAATTAATTTAAAATTTCGAATAACAAATGATAAATAATAAAGTTAAGTATGATTTACAAAAACTTTTACATTTTTTATTTAACATTCGATATTAATTATTTAAATAGCAAACTTTCACCTATACATCTATATTCCCTCGAATGTCAGGTCAGACTGGCAATATTCCAGTATTTCAATAGTCCAAAATAACTACGTATTATTTTGAAGAACCCTTATTATTATTTTACCATAAAATCAAGCAGAAGCTCATTATTAATATATGCTTTTAGTTCATCGTTATGTTTCACCGGACCTACTCCCTCAGGAGTACCAGTAAAAATTAAGTCGCCTGTTTTAAGGGTGAAAAATCTTGAAATATACGCTATTAATTCGTTGAAAGGAAAAATAAGATCTTTAGTATTTCCTTGCTGTACTGTATTTTCATTAATCTCAAGGTTAAAGTCAATATTGCCGACATCGCCCAGACTTTCTTTTTCCACAAACTTACCAAGCGGAGCAGCTCCATCAAATGCTTTAGCTTTTTCCCATGGCAATCCGTTTTCTTTGCATTTTCTTTGGATATCTCTTGCTGTAAAATCAATCCCAATTCCTATTTTATCATAATATCTATGAGCAAATTCAGGAGCAATACTTTTACCTAATCTACAAATTTGCAATACCAGTTCCACCTCAAAGTGAATTTCTTCAGAAAAATCAGGAAGGAAAAAGGGTTTGTTTTTTTTTATTATTGCTGATTCAGGCTTCAGGAAGAATATTGGCTCTGAAGGAACGGGGCTATCCATCTCCCTTGCATGCTTCAAATAATTACGCCCGATGCAGATTATTTTCATCTATTTATTATTTATTGGCCTTAACTTAATTTCAGTTAACACTTTTTTAGTAAACAATGGAAAATCGCCATTCATAATCCAATTGTAATAGCTTGGTTCTTTAATAAAAACATCTTCCACTTTTTCTCCTTTATGCTTTCCGAAATTAAAGACCTCCTCACCATTATTATTATAAACAATTCTTCCAATAAAATCAACTGTCTTTTTATGTGACGAGAATTTACTAAGGTAGTCTACTTCGTTTTTTAGGTTTGAATAAAAATCAAGTTGTGCTTTAAGCACCTCATATGTAGCAATAATATCAGCTTCAGCGCTATGAGCATTCTCAATTTTTTTATTGCAATAAAACTTATAGGCTGCACTCAGGGTTCTTTGCTCCATTTTATGAAAAATCACCTGCACATCAATTACTTTATGCTTCTTAAAGTCAAAGTCTATATCCACACGAAGAAATTCTTCTGCTAATAAAGGAATATCAAAGTTATTGCAGTTGTACCCGGCAAAGTCACATCCTTCAAGAAAATTCGCCAATTTCCTCGCAAATTCTGCAAAGGTGGGTTTATCTGAAAGGTCGTCATTCGAAATTCCATGAATAGCAAAAGCTTCCTTACTAATTGGGATAGTCGGATTGATCCTCTGAGTTAGTAACTCTTCACTACCGGAAGGATCAACTCTTAATACGGAAATTTCAACAATTCTATCACTTGCCACATTAATTCCGGTAGTCTCAAGATCGAAAAAGGCAATTGGATTCCTCAGGTTCAATTCCAT
>JAGGXD010000037.1 GCA_021163295.1 Bacteroidales bacterium | reverse complement strand
TAAGACCTTTATCGGTTTGGTATGGCCTTGTTACATCAACATGCATGCGGTCGGGTTTCCCATCACCATCAGTATCGAATTCTGTTTCAACCCAGAGGTCATGTCGAATCCACTTTTCAGGATCATTGAAGGCGGGTACGATTTGCGCTTCACCATCTTTAAAAACAGGTACTGCCTTGTCATTTTTTTTGTCTTCCTTTTTCTGTGCCCTGGCGGGAGGTATAAAAGCAAATAAGATAACAATAATTGCAGCTGATAAGCATACCCATGCGTATCTGCATTCTAAATTGATTAATTTTCTCATTATGGTTATTGAATTATAATTGGTTATTAAATATTTATACAGAAATTAAACAAGCGATATAATACTCATATTTAGTGTTTTAACCGCTACAAGCCATATATAATATTGCCTGCTGACTGGTCTAAAACTTATTTATTCAACACTTTATCTATTTTATCCCAATCAGCATAATGGGTTATATTAAGATTAGTTTTTGGTTCTGTGGTGTAAGTTTCATTGCTATTATAAGTCCATTCCATAGTAGATGAGCCTCCACCTGATTGAGTTGTAATCAATGCTGAATTCTGTACAAGTCCGATAGGAAAAGCCTGATCACGGGGTAATCCTCTGTCTCCATGAGTGGGATCAGTTGGAATCCAGCCATAGCCTGGAAGATATACTTCAACCCATCTGTGATATACATCATCCATATATGCCAACTCTTTTCTATCCCATGTTGATCCGACATACCTTGTTGGTAACCCGGCAGCCCTGCAAAGTGCAATAAAAACGAATGTGTATTCAGAACAAGAACCAAAACCATTTGTGAGAACTGTTGGTGCAGTATCCCATTCCCCATCCATATTATAGTATAAATGGGCAATCAGAAATTGATGAAGTTTTCGCATTATCCAATAAGGGTTTTTTTCGTTTCCAACAACGTTTTTGATAGTATTTTGTATGATATCACTATCAATTTGGTATTTCTCATCGTCCAGTAGATATTTTTCTTTAATATTTTGTGGTATATCTGCTAATGAACCAACATATTCAGGATAAATAAAATATCTAACATTATAGGTTTGAACAATTGATGTTACCTGTATTTTGGTTTTTTCTCCAGGTTTTACGTTCATAAAATGGAATAGGGCAGTTTTCTGTTCCCACTGATCCGTTACAATATCCGTTGGTTTTATATTATAGCTTATTTCATTAATAATCTCTTGATTATCCCTGTTTTGAGGTAAAGCAATATGCACATCTAAGGTTTTGATTTTCCCCGGCCCGTAACAGGTAACGCTGTGATTAAAAGTTATTTTATGTAATTCTTTATCTTTCCGAATAAATTTTATCGTATCATTAATCTTCAATTGGTAGACTTTATCATCTTCGTGGTCTATTGCCCATAATTTATTTTTACCGGCTGTTATGCCGTGTACATAATTTCCGGGTGCATCCATAATTATTATAACATAGCCAGTTTTTGGGTCAACCATATAAATTTCATCTGTTCCTCTATCTGATATCCACAAATATTTGCCATCATAAGTAATTCCCCTGGAGTCTTTGGCAGGAGACTTAAACGAACTAATGGTTGTACCATCATCAGGATTAAACTGAATAACTTTATCAGTATCGTCATCAACAAGCCAAAGATATTTGCCGTCATAAGTTAATCCTTTCGGACTTCCGGAAGGAGCCTTTAAAGTTTTCAGTATAGTGCCATCTTTAGGGTCAATCTTAAAAATCATTCCATCTCTATCTTCTGACTTATCGGTTCTTCCCCTATAATCAGCATTCCAAAGATATTGTCCATCCCACGCTAAACCCATTGGCCAGTAGGCCGGAGATTCTATTTGCCTTATGACCTTCCCTGTTTCTACGTTGGTACAATAAAGTTTATCCGTTTCCCTATCTGCTTGCCAGATATTTTTTCCATCAAAACAAATACCTGTTGGATAATTCCCCGGTGTTTTGAATTCATTAATTATTTTACCTGTTTGTGCCGGTAAGGTTAAATTAATTGTTAAAAGTATTAATCCTGTTGTGATTGAAATTCTCATAATATATCCTTTTGTTATATGTATAATTCAATTTAGTATTTACTTGAAAAAAAAACTCAAAATTTCTACTTAAAAGTAAAGTTACTTGAGCATGATGTTATACTACTTTATATGCAGTTTTGTTTCAGGTTTTTACTTGATGAAAAATTAAATTTCTGTAAAAGCATGTATTATTTTCATTCACGATTTTTTTATATCAATTTGATTATGCGGGCTAACATACTACAAAAACAGGACTGTCAGATAAAATATTATCAAAGGAAATACCCTGATGCAATTACAATCAATATTACTGAAATAATTGTCAGATAAGCATATGGACTTGCAAAATTTAATGTCCAGCCCAATGTTGGATCATATTTTGGCACTATTAGTCGAGGATCTTTTAGGTTAAAATAAAAAGGTCCATGCCAATTTCCGGGGTTTTTACTCATCCTATCGAGTATTTCCTGGTCAATTTTAGTTTTCATTTTTTTTATATTTAAGTTTATTAGTATCCTTATTTCGTACAAAAATACTGTTCAATTATTAAGCAATTCAAAAGGTTCATCGGTTTGAATAAGGTGCGTTTCAATGCATTTTATTTTTTGTGTGTGCCTTGAATGGTAAATTTAGTAAAGTTCTTTGAATAAAAGAAAGTCCAAAGGGTGCAAGTCCCTTATGCGCTGGGATAACGCCTGGAAACATTAGCAAGTGGTCCCGACAAATGTCGGGAGGGTGACCCAATCCCTGAGGAGTCAACGATTTGCAAAGAAGGACAAGGCGCTGCGAGTGAAAAGAGCCGTAGCACTGTTTGACGAACCGCAATATACGAGAACCGTACAGCCTGTCCCGCTTAGCGGGATACAGTGGTGTGAGAGGCGCACTGGTCACGCTTCAGCGTGATCAGCCGTCTACTCGATTGGGCGTTCGTTTTTATTCATTTCATGCCAATAGTATTTCTGCTGGTATCTTTAACCCTTTATATAAAGATTTTACCATCTTAAGTGTCAATCTTCTTTTCCCGTTAAGAATTTCACTTACCCTGCTTTGACTACCAAGGTATTTCACCATATCTGCCTTTGTCATTCCCATTTGTTCCATTCTGAACTTTATAGCATCAATTGGGTCAGGTGGAGCAATTGGATAATGTTTCATTTCATATGATTCAACTAATGTACAGAGCAAATCTAATTCATCTCCCTCAGGAGTATCTCTCTTAGCTCCCCACAATTCTTCAATCCTTTTGATTGACATATTGTAATCCTTTTCTGTTTTTATTGGTTTAATTTCCATGATTAAATCGTTTTTGCATTAATTTTATCATACTGTTCATGAGTTCCAATAAATCGAATAAAAATAACTTGAAACTCATAGTCAATAGAAACTATGAATCGGTATGCATTACCCTTAATATTAAATACAACTCGTCCTTTTCCTACAATACTTGCATTCTTATATTGCTGTTTAAGTTCATTTGAATTTTTCCAGTCCGCTTTTTTGGCATCATGATACCAAGATCGTAAAGATGTTTCAGAATCTGCATATTCAGGTTTTTCCCAGAATTCTCTTAATGTCCTAAACGCAATTATTCTCATGATACAAATCTATGAAAAATAATCAAGATTCCCAAATTGGGATATTTCTTTTCGCTCACAATTATGTTTTGATTCAGGGGCTTCTTAAAATGTGCTACAACGAGAGTTTGTGCAAAAACTCAATTCACGTATAAATATAAGTCCTTAGGATTAAATAGAAAAGGTTTAACGGCATAAAAATATTTCATCTTGTCTGGAAGGTGTTTTACATTTTTTTCTAAAAAGCGTCTAAATTGTCTTAAAATAAGCCGTATTTTAATGTGAAATACAACTAAACAACACTCCTTCAATGCCTTAATAAATTTCTCCATACCAACTACAGAAATACAGCGGCTTAAGTTGTACCCGATAAACATCAAGCCAACTTCTCCTAAAACATTCTCCTTTCCCCTAACGAGTGTGTGAGTAAATCCACGTTGTCGCTTCAAGGTCCCGAACATATGTTCAGTTACCTGTTGTCTTTGCCTGTAGTATTCCGGATTTTTATGTACCCTTTCCGCATTTGCTTCAACTACTTCTGCATATTCACTTCGGTCAATATATCTTACATTGGTTTTACTTCTGGTACATAAATGTCTGCTTGTACAGGTTTTGCATGCCGGGGTGGTATATCTTTTAAATCTAAATGACCCTTTTTTACCTTTTCTTTTATCACTATGTCGGTACAATGTATTGTTGGTTCGCATTTGATGTCCCTGTGGACACACATACAAATCGTTTTTCGGATCATAGGTAAAACTTGATATAGGATACAAACCTATATCCTTTGTTGATGGAGCTTTGGGAGAAACATATGTGGTTATGCCTTGTTCTGTGCATTTGTGTATTTCTGCCCCGGTATGATAACCTTTATCGGCCAGGGCATTCATCTGCTTAACCCCCAGGAGTTCTTTTGTATTTATGGCAATGTCTGCTAATGCGTTCGTATCATTTACAGTCCCGGTATCGTATTCAACCAGAAACTTATGTTTCGAATCAGAAGAAGCCTGTATATTATAACCAACATTAACAATATTCCTTTGCAATATCACTGCACGGGCATCCGGATCTGTCAGTGAAATTTGTTCTTCACCGCTGGCTTCAAGGTCTTTTTTAACCTTTTTGTATTTGGTTTGTTTTTCTTTGCGTTCCTGAATTTTTTCCTTAATCTCTTTTTTGTCTTCCTTTTTATCTGCAGCATCAAGTAAAGCCTCGTATTCACTTATTTGCGTATCTATATAAGCAAGGTGATGATTTAGCTTCTTTTCGTTGAAATTGTTTTTTAAGGAGTTGTTTCCCCGGATTTTAAATGAATCAATAGCTACCGTCTCGCCATCTATCAATTCCCAGTCTCTTAAAAGACAAACAAATCTTCGGAAAAGTTCACGAAAGGCTTTGGAATGATTTTTCCTGAAGTCTGCAATGGTTCTATACTTCGGACGAAGTCCGGAAAGTAGCCACATAGCTTCCATGTTGGTCCGGGCCTCCCGTTCAAGTTTTCGGGTTGTTCGAATGCCATATCGATACCCATACAAGTACAACTTCAACAAGATGGAAGGATGATAGGGGGGCGCCCTTCCTCCTGACATTCAACATGAGCAAATCCAAAGCTCTCCAAATCAATAGCATCAACAAAGGTATCTACCATCCGAACAAATGAATCCTTGGCTATGGCACTCTCCAAACAAAACATGAACATATGATTCCTGTCAGATCCTTATTTATGTTCCATGGTTTTATGATTAATGAATACAACTCAAGTTAGTAAATACTTGATTAAAGGGGAAATGCAAGGCGAAAAGGTTATGAACAATTTAAGGGAGTTTTTGCACAGGCTGACGATTAGCTATAAATTTTGGCGGGCATTTCCTTGTGCTTTTTTTTTTCAGGTTACACTGCTGTTTATTACTTGTAATCTGTTTCATATTAGCACTTTCCGCCCGCTTGTTTTTGAGCCGATGTTACCAACTGTAATTTAATCACTAAAAATGTTATTCAAATCCTGTCTTCCAACAATAGCCATAATTTCTACAATATTATTATTTACCTTGAAATAAATACTGTCAGAACCACATACACAGCGTCTATATCCTGTTTTTATATAATCAACAGATTCAAATGAAAATGGTCGTTGAGCTATAATGTCAAAGTACTTAAAAAATGAATCAAAATATTTGTCAGCTTGTCTAACTCCGAATTTCTTAACGCCGTAATGATGAATTCTGATTAAGTCCTCCTTAGCTACATTGCTCAATTTATATTTAGTCATTAAGTAAAGACTTAGATTTTATTAATATTTGTTCTTTACTGTCACTGGTAAATCCACTATTTTCTGCACTTTCCAATTTCAAACTAATCCAATCTATTTGGCGTTGTTGTTTTCTAGCTTGACGTACTAAATCATTTATTAATTCACTCTTGCTTGAATACTCTTTGTTATCAACTTGAGTTCTTAACCATTTGTCATTTGGTTCCGTGAATGAAATGCTTTGTCTATTCATAATAATACTTTTTGGTGTAAATATACACCATTAATACATCTTATGCAAAAAAATAGTCCAATTGTGAGATGTTAATTGTTAATGCTGTTTTATAGTTGGTAACTACTTGCTAACCCAACCCTATTACCGTTATATTGCCTTTATCAACAGACCTTTATTTTTATTAACCAAAACAGAATAAGATAGATACAGTCTATTTAACATAATACAGGTTTGGTTTAGCAATCTTTCGGTCTGCTGCTTTATTTTCAAATTTATACTATTTATCCTAACAATCAAAATCATTTCCCGGACTTATTAAATTGCTGATATTACAAGTGGATACATAAGTGTATATTTCAGACATCCGGTTTGAAGAATAACATAGTATCACCATATCACCTCTTCTCACTGTGTCCTCCGTAGCTTTAGCGAAGGAGGATCTTCACCCTTTCACTCTTCCAGGATTGTTCGCGATAAAATTTTTCCAGCTTTTTTTACCTGTATTTCCATCAGACATTTGTTTCTGGAAAGAATGACATAATGCTGCTGCCAGTCCATCGGATGCATCCAACCCGCCAGGCATTTCATTTAAATCCAGAATATTTTCAAGAAGATTGGCAACCTGTTCTTTTGAGGCATTGCCATTTCCGGTTATAGCCATTTTGATTTTTCGAGGGGCATATTCAAAAATTGGGAGTGACCGGTATAATGCTGCAGCCATTGCAACACCCTGCGCCCTTCCAAGCTTAAGCATTGATTGTACATTTTTACCGTAAAAAGGTGCTTCAATAGCTATTTCGTCAGGGTGAAACTCATCAATAATAGAAAGAATACGTTCAAATATCTTTTTTAATTTACTGTAATGATCACCTAGACCGGTAAGCTTAATAACCCCCATTGTAATAACCCTGGCTTTATTATTTTCTACAACAATAATACCATATCCGGTAATTGTTGTTCCGGGATCAATGCCTAGTATAATACGTTCTTTAATCAAAACAAATGAGGTTGTTTAATTAAATTGCCCTTTTTTCCAGTAGCTCAATGTAAGAGACTTTTTCTTCGTGTGCTTTTATTTTTCTGCCTTTTGTGCCTGAGAAACTTCCGTTTTCAATGTAATAAATTGCTTCTTTAAAGCATGCTTCTTCACGGTTATCAAAAGCCCGGGTGAAATCATCATTACATAAAGCATCCGGTTGTATTCCATCGTAATAATCACTTTCATTTTTGGAGTTGGCAATCCTGAAGGTTATTGGCAGAAATACATAATCTTCATACTGGAATACTTTCATTCCTACAGGTTTACCATAGGTTGTCTCACCAATTGTAACTACATCGATATGTGGTTCAAGTCCGTTTATCAAAGCCTCACTTGCAGAAGCTGTTCCTCCGGTAGTTAGGATTATTATCCTGTTTAGATTAAGTGAATTGGTTTGTTTTTCGAAAAGTGCAGAACTATTCTCATCACTCTTTTTATCATTGTAAATAAGCTTTGTAAACACCTCTCCATTAGTGTTTTCACCGGTAATAAAACTTGCTAGCAATGTTGCTATATTCATAAATCCCCCGGGATTATACCGCAGATCAAGTATCATTTCTGTAGCTCCTGTTGAATTAAAGAAGGAAAAGACCTCTGTAAATTCTTCGGTTGATGGTTGCATGAACTCCTCAAACACCATATGTGCAGTTACAGTGCCATTAATATGGAGTGTATCATAATATAACACAGAATTTTTCTGTATTTCCTTTTTGGCGGTGGTAATTGAAACAGTGGAATCGGCGGGTGTAATAAATTCAATAGTGTTCTCATATCCAACGGTGTTATCCCCGAAGATTGAGGACCAATTTTCTTCTGTGATTACTGTTCCGTTTACATTGTTAATGATCCATCCCCTTCTTACTCCCTCATCATAAAGGGGAGAGTCTTTGAAGATAAAAATAATCCGGGCATTTCCATTATCATCAATCCCCCAGCTGAAACCATGTCCTATATATTTACCTTCGATCATCTTTAAGTCAAATTCCTGTTTTGACATTATATAGCTATAAATATCTTTTGGCAGGTACTTCATAGCTTCAAGTAATTCTTCAGGTGTATCATACTGACTTTTATCTACATCGGGCATTTTATCATACCAGAGGTACCAATCGTTCATCAAATTATATAGGTAATCTCTGGCCATGATCTCCTCAGACGGGGGAGGATCATCTTTCTCACATCCTGTAAAAAACAAAAATAAGATACCTGAGAGTATCAATATTCCGGTTATATACCTTACATTAATTTTCTTTTTCATCATCTCTCAAGTTAGCTGTTATTCTTTTTTTCAACCGCAATTTCTGGACCAGAATTCCGGTAATGATCAGAACAAGTCCGGCAATGGTTGTTAAATAAATATATTCTCCTACAAAAATATGGATAAAAACGAGAGATAAAAATGGAGCCAGATAAACATATATACTTATCCGGCTAGCCGATTTACTTATTCTGAGAGCTTTAAGCCAAAAAACGAAAGTAATGCCCATTTCAAAACACCCTGTGTAAATTGCCGCTGCCAGTCCTTTGATGGGTGGCGCCTGTATATTGCCGGTAATAATATTGGTAAGTACAATAAATACTGTGGCGAATAGAAAACTTAGGAATAGTTTGACTTCTTCATCACGTTTATCACGAACATTATAGATAAAAAACAGTGACCATATTACTGAACTTCCAAGTGCCAGTCCTACTCCAAGAGGATTGGAATTCCCGGGTTTCAGCAGATCTCCCTGTGTAGAGATAAAATAAGCACCGATAAAACTGATGAAAAGAGCAACAAAACTACGGGTTGAAACTTTTTGTTTTAATAATGGAATGGACATAAATACGAGTACTATAGGCCATACCATATTAAGTGGTTGGGCTACCTGGGCCGGTAGTAGTGAGTAGGCTCTGAAGAGGACAATATAATAAAGGAAAGGATTAAGAAGACCCATAACGGATGATCTGAAAAGATCGCTTGATGACTGGGTTTTAATTAAATGAAGTTTTCCCTGAAAAATAAGGATAAAGAAAAGAAGAATTGACGAAGTGATGGAAGCATACATCAGGAGTTCAAGGAAATTAAGGTATCTCAGAGCCAGTTTAAAAACTGTGGCAACTGTCGACCAAAAAAATATGGCCAATCCTGCATAAAGAAATACTTTATTCCGGGTTTTCATGAATGAACACTTAATGACTTCTTCTTCTTCAATGACTACTTAATGACTTTTTCCTTCTTTCTTCATCCAATAATATCAAACCCGGTATAGGACCTCAGTATTCCGGGTACCACAATACCTTCCGGTGTCTGGTTATTTTCGATTAGTGCTGCAAAAATTCTGGGTAGTGCCAGTGCGCTTCCGTTGAGCGTGTGGGCAATATATGTTTTTTTACTCCCCTTTTCTTTAAATCTTAGTTTAAGACGGTTTGCCTGGAAAGATTCGAAATTGGAAACTGAGCTAACCTCGAGCCATTTTTTCTGAGCTGCTGAGAATACCTCAAAATCGTATGTAAGTGCTGAAGTAAAAGAAAGATCTCCTCCGCACAGTCTCATTATACGATATGGCAGTTCCAGTTTTTGTATCAGTTCTTCAATATGACCGGTCATTTCTTCAAGGGTTTCATATGATTTCCCGGGGTGTTGTATTTGAACTATTTCAACCTTATCAAATTGATGCAGGCGGTTAAGTCCTCTTACATCTTTCCCATACGAACCTGCCTCTCTTCTGAAACAAGGCGTATAAGCAATGTTTTTTACAGGCAATTCATCAACATCTAGTATCACATCCCTGTAGATATTAGTTACCGGTACTTCAGCAGTAGGTATCAGGTACAGATTATCTGCCTGAACATGATACATCTGGCTGTCTTTATCCGGCAACTGACCGGTACACCAGCCCGAATCTTCATTAACAACAATTGGTGGCTGAATTTCAAGATAACCGGCTTTTTGTCCCTCATCAAGGAAGAAATTAATTAAAGCCCTTTGGAATTTGGCACCCTTTCCTTTATATACAGGAAACCCGGCACCGGTGATCTTATTACCAAGTTCAAAATCAATAATATCATATTTGGTTGCAAGTTCCCAATGAGGTAATGCATTGCCGGGTAGTTTCGGGAATTCACCACCGGACCTTATTTTTTCGTTATCTTCCTCACTGTTTCCGTATGGTACTGATTCATGAGGAATATTGGGTACACGGATAAGCAGATTATTAAGTTCATTTTCAGTTTCATTAACTTCTTTATCAAGTTTCTTTATATCCTCTTTTAGCTTTCCGGTTTTTTCTTTTGACAGGTTTGCTTCATCAATTCTTTTTTCCCTGAACAGCTCTCCTATATTTTTCGAGAGTTTATTTAACTCAGCTTTCTTTTTTTCGGTATCCTGCAGTATTTCTCTCCGCTTCTTGTCATGATTGATTATCTGTTCGATGATCTCACCTGCATCAAAACCCTTAATTTTTAACAGTTTTATTATTTCAGCGGAGTCTTTTTGAATACGTTTAAGATTAAGCATATGACAGATTTTTATTTTTTAGTGTAAAAATAAAAAACTCCTGATTATTTACAGCAAAAGTCGTAAATTGATCAGGAGGATTTAACAGAAATATTTGAGTTTCTTACTTTGACTCGGGTATAATAGAGACAAAAGATTTATTATCTTTCTTTTTTCTGAATTGAACATGTCCGTTAATAAGAGCGAAGAGAGTATGATCTTTCCCAATTCCAACATTTTCTCCCGGATTGTGTTTGGTTCCTCTTTGTCTAACTATAATATTACCCGCTTTGGCAAGCTGACCTCCATAAAGTTTTACCCCCAGACGTTTACTTTCTGATTCTCTGCCGTTACGGGAACTTCCCATTCCTTTCTTGTGTGCCATATCTTTATGCTTTAAGAGTTATCTGATAATTATTCTTTAGTTTTTTTTGAAGAAGTTGTCTTCTTTATTGGTTTTTTCTTAGCTGTTGTTTCGGTTTGCGCCTTTTTAGCTGCTGCAGTTACTTTTTTTGCAACCGGTTTTTTTGTTACCGGTCTTGATTTTACAGCCTTGGTGGTAGCAGTTTTTGCTTTAGCCTCGCTGCTTTTAATAACTGTTTTTTTGGTGCTTACAGCTTTTGGTGCTGCTTTTTCTGCTTTTGGTGGTGTTTTTTGTGTTAGAGCAGGTTTAGTTGTTTCTTTTTTTACAACACTTTTTGTTGCCCCTTTTTCGATTATTTCTTCAATAAGTATATGTGAAAGGAATTGGCGATGTCCATTAAGTACCTTGTAGCCTTTTCTCCTTTTTTTCTTGAATACTTTAACTGTATCTCCTTTCAGATGTTCAAGAATTTTGCCTTTGATCAAGGCTCCTTTTATTACCGGTTCACCTACCTCTATCTTATCATCATTATCAATAAGTAATACCTTATCAAATTCAACCTTATCTTCTTTTTCTCCATCAAGACGGTGGACAAATATCTTCTGGTCTTTTGTTACCTTGAATTGCTGACCTGCAACATCTACGATTGCGTACATTCTTCTCTGTTTTACGTGTTTGTGTTCAAGAATTTGGACTGCAAAAATATAAAAATTAATTGAGATACAAATATTTTATGTTTATTAATTTTTTGAATTTTGAATCTTTACCATTTTAGTCATCTTTGTTACGGTTTTCGTGTTAGGGGTTACGTGACATGTTATTTTTCATCATTAAAAATCGTATTATGCTTAATTACTTATATATTTGTAATAAAACAAAAGGCTTTAGAGACCATCGTTTTTCAGAGAAGATATGAAGCGCATAAAATTAAATGTTTTAGGAATATCATATAGTCAGACTCAGTCGGGTGCTTATGCCCTTGTACTGACTGAAGAAGAGGGTGAACGAAGGATACCCATTATTATTGGGGGGTTTGAGGCACAGGCAATTGCCATTCAACTGGAAGGACTTACACCTCCGAGACCGTTAACACATGATCTGTTTCATAATTTTGCCAGTGCATTTGGGATTTCTCTTCGTGAAGTTGAAATTTACAGACTGGAAGAGGGGGTTTTCTATGCTAAATTAATTTGCAGAAACGGTAGTAGAGAGATAACAATAGATGCCCGTACATCTGATGCAATTGCTCTTGCTTTAAGATTTAAATGCCCGATTTACACAAATGAAGAAATTATGACCAAGTCGGGTATTGTGTTAGATGTAAACAGCGAAATTGGAAAAGAAAATTTTAAAAAAAGCTATAAGGAAGAGAAATTTCAGGATAAGACTAAATCATCTCCTGAGCTGGAAAAACTTTCTGTAAAAGAATTAAAAGAATTACTTAACAAGTCGATAGAAAAAGAAAATTACGAAAAAGCTTCATTTATCAGGGATGAATTAAAACGAAGGGGAAAAGAATAAAACTTATTTATATGAGAAAATACTTATTGGTTATCCTGCCTCTTATTTTTATTACCACAACTTCCGGATTAGCAACTACACAAGATTCAATAAAAACGGTTCAGACAGAAGATCAGCAATTATCTGATTCTGTTGCTGATGAAATTGTTTTGTCACAGCCATCCGGGGGATCGAATCTGCTTGATAGTGAAACAAACCAGATAGTTCCGGTAAAATCTTCTTTTGAATTTAATCTGCTGACAATATTGAGGGGGATGTTTGGATTATTGGTAATTATTGCAATTGCATATGTTTTTAGTTCTAATCGTAAAGCAGTTTCCTGGAGGGTAGTAGTTACGGGACTTGTTATCCAGGTTGTGCTCGCTGTAAGTATTCTTTATGTGCCTGTAATACGCTTTCTCTTCGAATTTGTTGGTAAAATATTCGTAAAGATACTGGATTTCACCAAGGTTGGAAGTGAATTTCTGTTCGGTGAGTTTTTAGATATGGATAAGTATGGGACGATATTTGCATTTCAAATACTTCCTACAATAATATTTTTCTCGGCTATTACTTCAGTATTATTTTATTACGGGATTATTCAGAAAATTGTATATGGCCTGGCCTGGGTAATGACCAGAGTATTAAAGCTTTCCGGTGCTGAAAGCCTTTCGGTTGCCGGGAATATATTCCTTGGACAAACTGAGTCACCGCTGATGATAAAAGAATATCTGCCAAAAATGAACCGTTCGGAAATGCTACTTGTAATGACTGGCGGGATGGCAACACTCGCGGGAGGAGTGTTAGCGGCATACATTGGATTTCTGGGGGGGAATGATCCTGTACAGCGACTGATATTTGCAAAGCATCTGCTTGCTGCATCGGTAATGGCAGCCCCGGGAGCAATTATTATTTCGAAAATACTGGTTCCACAATCTGAAAATATTGAAAAAGATGTGGAAGTATCAAGAGATAAGGTTGGAAGCAACGTGCTGGATGCAATATCTAACGGAACTACCCAGGGACTGAAACTTGCTGTGAATGTTGCTGCTATGTTATTGGTGTTTCTTGCATTTATTGCACTGCTCAATTTTGTGATGTTGAAGACCGGAGATTGGACAAACCTGAATGATATAATTACAGCAAAAACTAATGGACAGTTTAATGAATTATCATTGCAATTTGTGCTGGGATATTTATTTGCACCGGTAATGTGGCTAATAGGAGTATCAGGTGACGACATGATACTTATGGGTAGATTACTGGGTGAAAAGATAATTATGACAGAGTTTGTAGGGTATATCAGCCTGGCAGATTTGAAAGCCGTAGGTGCCCTTTCAACTAAATCAATAATAATGGCTACTTATATGCTTTGCGGCTTTGCAAATTTTGCTTCAATAGGAATACAAATTGGGGGTATCGGATCACTGGCCCCAAACCAACGTGTTCTGTTATCAAAATTTGGTATGCGGGCACTTCTTGCGGGTACGCTTGCATCATTATTATCTGCTACAATAGTTGGAACCATACTGAGTTAATAATACAGGTTAAAATTTGTAAATTATGAAAAGAATAGGTCAACTCATACTTCCATTTATTATAATATCAGGAATTATTTTTTTATTTAATTCTTGTTCTGAACCTGAAGTATCAGAAACCGAGAGTTATACTGTTGTATCACCGGATGGAAAAATCAGGGTTGAGATTAATATTGGGAATGAAGTCATGTTTTCTGTTTCCCATGATCAGAATATGATATTGACCAGCTCACCCATATCACTCACGCTAAAAGAAGGAGAAAGACTGGGTGTTAATCCTGAACTTGACGGAGTTGAAAGGGAAACTGTTGACAGAATTATTAATCCGGTTGTTCCTCATAAAAACAAAATCGTTAAAGACCATTTTAATGTTTTACTTCTGAAATTCAAGAACCGGTATAATATTGAATTCAGGGCATATGACGATGGCATCGCATACCGGTTTATAACGTCTTATACCGGGAGAATCATAGTTGAATCAGAGGAGGCTTTATATAAATTCAATGGGAATTATGAGGTGTATTTCCCTGAAGAGGAAAGTTTTTTTTCGCATAACGAAAGGGGATATATCGACACAAACCTGGACGGTCTTACTGCTGAAAATCTTGCCAGCTTACCTTTGCTTGTAGTAACAGAGAATGGGACAAATATTGTATTAACTGAATCGGCTCTTGAAGATTATCCGGGTATGTGGGTCAGGGGGGAAAGTGGTAATACCTTGAAAGGGGTTTTCCCTGGTTATCCGGTTAGTATAAATCAAGAGGGCGACAGAGATGTTCCTGTTACCAAAAGGGCTGATTATCTGGCTGAAACAGAAGGGTCCAGGGATTTCCCATGGCGTACAATGATTATTACTGATGCGGCAGGAAAACTTATTGAAAGTGATATGGTATTCCGGTTGGCGAGTCCCAACCGGATAGACGATCCATCATGGATCAGGCCGGGGAAGGTTGCATGGGATTGGTGGAATGACTTAAATGTGTATGATGTTGATTTTAAATCGGGCGTAAATACAGAAACCTATAAGTACTTTATTGATTTTGCTGCAGCTAATGGTATTGAGTATATTATCCTTGATGAAGGATGGTACAAACTTGGTGATTTGATGGATGTCAATCCGGATGTTGATATGACGGAGTTATCCGGTTATGCAGAAGAAAAGGATGTTGGACTGATTCTATGGGTTATCTGGAAAACACTTGATGATCAATTGGATGAGGCCCTTGATCAATTTAAAAAATGGGGAGTTTGCGGTATAAAAGTGGATTTTATGCAGCGTGACGATCAATTAATGGTGAATTATTATTACAAAATTGCAAGGAAAGCTGCCGAAAGCCACCTCCTTGTTGATTTCCACGGTGCATATAAACCGGCTGGCTTGCAACGGACATACCCAAATGTTATTACCCGTGAAGGGGTAAGGGGACTTGAATGGTGTAAATGGTCCGATGTTGTTGGCCCGGAACATGATGTAACTATTCCGTTTATCAGAATGGTGGCAGGACCCATGGATTATACACCCGGTGCTATGGTTAATGCGAACAAGATCAATTTCACCCCGAGATTTTCAAAACCCATGAGTCAGGGTACACGGGTACACCAGATGGCAATGTATGTTGTTTATGAAAGTCCTCTTCAGATGATGGCTGATAATCCAAGTATTTACATGAATAACAAGGAATGCACAAATTTTATCACTAAAGTACCTGTAGTATGGGACAAATGTTATGTTTTGCATGGAAGTGTAGGGGATTTTGTGGTTATTGCGCGAAAGAAAGATGATGCCTGGTATATTGGAGGATTGAATGACTGGACAGCAAGAGAGTTGTCTTTGGATATTTCATTTATAGGTGAAGGTGAATTTAGCATAGAGGTTTTTAAGGATGGTGTTAATGCCGACAGAAATGCTACTGATTATATATATGAAAAATTCAAAGCTAATTCAGAAGATGCAATTAATATAAATATGGCACCCGGCGGGGGATGGGTAGCCAGGATAAGTAAATAAATGTTATGAAGCAATACCTGGATCTCTTAAATCATGTAGTAAAAAAAGGAGCGGAAAAGCAAGACAGGACAGGAACAGGTACACTTAGTGTGTTTGGATACCAGATGCGTTTTGATTTGCAGGATGGTTTTCCGGTATTAACTACAAAAAATCTACATCTGAAGTCAATAATTCATGAATTATTATGGTTTCTGGATGGGGATACAAATACCAAATATCTGAACGATCATGGTGTAAGGATATGGAATGAATGGGCTGATGAGAATGGTGATCTCGGCCATATATACGGATACCAGTGGAGATCGTGGCCAACAACTGATGGAAAGTTTATTGATCAGATAAGTAATGTAATAAATTCGATCAGGGAAAATCCTGATTCGAGAAGACATATAGTTAGTGCATGGAATGTCGGGGAACTTGATAAAATGGCCCTTCCTCCATGTCATATCCTTATTCAGTTTTGGGTAAACAAGGGCGGGTTATCATGCCAGCTTTATCAGCGTAGTGCGGATATTTTTCTTGGTGTGCCTTTTAATATTGCTTCTTATGCATTATTAACTATGATGATTGCACAATCCACCGGGTTGCAGCCGCGTGAATTTATTCATACACTGGGTGATGCACATATTTATTTTAACCATATTGACCAGGTAAAACTGCAACTCACCCGTGATCCGTTCCCATTACCACAAATGAAACTGAATCCTGAACGGGAAAACATTTTTGATTTTAAGTATAGTGATTTTGAGCTTGTTAACTATCAGGCTCATTCTCATATTAAGGGAAAAATTTCAGTGTAGAGTAAGTAATGAAAATAATCCACCTTCTCCGCCAGCTGGCGGATACGGTGGACAAAGAAAGTAAAAGATGAATAAGCATATTTCTATCATTGTAGCAGTAGCTGAGAATAATGCTATTGGAAAAGGAAACAAATTATTATGGCACATATCGGAGGATCTGAAAAGATTCAAGAGATTAACTACCGGATATCATGTGGTAATGGGAAAAAAAACCTATGAGTCTCTCCCGGTAAAACCTTTGCCTAACAGGACTAATGTTGTAATATCTGATATCGAGGGTGAATTAATAAATGGGTGTGAAATGGCATATTCTATTGAGCAGGCTATTGAGAAGTGCCCGGATAATAAGGAATCGTTTATAATAGGAGGAGGTTCAGTGTACCGGCAGTTTTTACCATTTGCAGATAAGCTATATATTACAAAAGTTCATAAAACTTTTGATGCTGATACATTTTTCCCGGAAATTGACGAAGATGAATGGAAGTTAATTAAAAAAGAGGATGCTGAACCTGATGGGAAAAATGATTTTAATTTTTCATATCTAACCTACACCAGGAAAAACCAGCATTTTACACCCGGTAACAAAAAAACATCCAGGTAAATTAAACCTTTTTCATTTTTTTCCGTCAAATAGAATGAAATCACAAATAACGATTATTAATTAAAACTATTAATCATGAAAACAAAGAATTATTTGTATATCTTTTCACTCATTGTTGCCGGAGCAATACTATTTCAGTCTTGTGAGAAAGAAGCCTCTAATCTTACGGATGATGAAGTAGCTATTGCCGAAGATGATGCACTAGCAGAAAACTTATTTGATGATATATTTGATGTTGCACTTGCGGCGGAGCAACTCATTGATGGACAAATATATAACGGTACATTAAAGTCATCTGTAGTTTCTGATAGTTGTCCTAATGTTACAGTTGATCATCCGGATTCAACCTTTTGGCCCAAGGTAATTACCATTGATTATGGTGATGGCTGTACCGGATTCTATGAACAAACACGCAGTGGGAAAATAATCATCCAGGTTACCGGACGTTATCGTGCTGAAGGTACATCCAGAACAATTGCTTTGGAGAATTATTACATTAACGGGATTCATGTTGAAGGCACAAAGACCGTAACTAATGATGGTAAGAATGATGCAGGTAACATTTGCTATTCCATTGAATTAACAGGTGGCAGGATCACAACTCCTGACAGTATTGTTATTACACGTGAATCATTGAGAACACGCGAATGGGTTGGAGGCTCTGATACCTGGTGGAATATTTGGGATGATGTTTATTTTATTACCGGTCAGACAACCGGAACAAATTTCAAAGGCGTAGCATATTCAAGAACAATAGTAACTCCTCTTGAGTGGGCGGCAACATGCAGGTTTATTAAAAGTGGTTCGATTGATATAGTTGTGGGTGAAAATGACCCGATAACTCTTGATTTTGGTGACGGTGAATGCGATAATGAGGCAACAGTTTCAAGGAATGGGGAAACCAAAACCATTCAGTTAAGGTACCGGCACAGGAAATGGAATGGGTAGGATATACAGGAAAAAGAAAAAGGCGGTTTAAAACCGCCTTTTATTATGATGCTTTAAGCAATTTTATATTTATTTTTTCAAGCTTTTGCCGTGCATAATTGGTTGTAATTCTAAGTTTTGTAGTATTACCCGATGGAAGCTCAAACATAGCATCCATCATAATAGTCTCGCAGATTGAACGAAGACCACGCGCTCCAAGCTTAAACTCGATAGATTTATCAACAATATATTCCAGTACTTTATTATCAAAAGAAAGTTCAATATTGTCAATGCCAAACAGTTTAATGTATTGTTTGATAATAGAATTTTTCGGCTCCGTAAGAATATTTCTAAGAGTAGGTTTATCTAGTGGATCAAGGTAAGTAAGAATAGGAAGCCTGCCGATTATTTCAGGAATCAACCCGAAAGATTTCAAGTCCTGCGGTGCGATATATTGCAGGAGGTTCTCTTTATCAATATAATCCCTGTTCTTTCCGGCACTATATCCAACAACCTGTGTATTCATCCTGTTGGCAATTTTCTTCTCGATACCATCAAAAGCACCGCCACAAATAAAAAGGATGTTTTGTGTATTTACCGGTATCATTTTTTGTTCCGGATGTTTTCTTCCTCCCTGTGGCGGAACATTAACAATTGCTCCTTCAAGAAGCTTAAGAAGTCCTTGCTGGACTCCTTCTCCGGACACATCACGTGTAATTGACGGGTTATCGCTTTTCCGTGCAATTTTATCAATCTCATCAATAAATATTATTCCCTTTTCAGCAGCTTTTACATCATAATCAGCAGCCTGCAATAATCGTGTAAGTAAACTTTCAATATCTTCACCAACATAACCGGCTTCAGTAAGGACAGTAGCGTCAACAATAGTAAAAGGAACATGTAACATCCTTGCAATTGTACGGGCAAGCAGGGTTTTGCCTGTTCCTGTCTCACCTACAAGAATGATGTTTGATTTTTCAATTTCAATACCGTCGTCTTCATTATGGGTTTGAATCAGCCTTTTGTAATGATTATAAACGGCAACAGACAGATATTTTTTCGCCTTTTCTTGTCCAATCACATACAGGTCAAGAAACTTTTTTATTTCACGCGGTTTGAGAAGTTGAAGCTGGCTAACATCAAAACTGCTTTTTCCCTTTGTCTCTTCCTGAATGATGTTATATGCCTGCTCGATACAATGATCGCATATATGACCCGAAATTCCTGCGATCAGCAAGTTCGTGTCTTTCTTATCTCTTCCGCAAAATGAACACTTATCCATAATGTGAATGTTACATTTTACTAATTTAATTCGCTACAAATATACAAAAATGTATAGAAGTGTATTATTAATCAATTATTCTGGAAAAAAGAATAACCGGATCAGGTATTACTTTCCTTTAGTTCTTACTAATACTTCGTCAATCATTCCGTATTTTTTTGCCTCCTCTGAAGTCATCCAGTAATCACGGTCGGAATCCTTTTCAACTTTCTTAAAACTATTGCCTGTATGATTAGCTATTATCATATAAAGTTCATTTTTGGTTTTAAGAATCTCACGGGCAGTAATCTCAATATCAGTTGCTTGTCCCTGAACGCCACCCATTGGCTGATGTATCATGACCCTGGAATGTTTAAGGGCTGATCTTTTCCCTTTGGTGCCTGCAGTGAGCAATATTGCTCCCATTGATGCTGCCATTCCTGTGCATATTGTTGCAATATCCGAACTGATATATTGCATAGTATCATAGATACCCAATCCGGCATGAACAGTTCCTCCGGGAGTATTTAAATAGATCTGAATATCCTTTGACGGATCGGATGACTCAAGATACAATAACTGGGCCTGAATGATATTTGCAACATAATCGTCAATAGGCAATCCAAGGAATATTATCCTGTCCATCATAAGTCTCGAAAAAACATCCATGGAAGCTACATTTAATTGCCTTTCCTCAATAATAGTCGGGGAGATATAATCATTAGTTATTGATTTAATCTGGTCAAAAACCATACTATTAATTCCCCTGTGTTTGGTGGCATATTTTCTGAAATCGTCTTGATAATTCATGACTTTTATATTTTGGTTATATTAATATCAAAAGTAGTAAAAAACATGATTGGTAGGTCAATCCTCATTTTTTCTCAAATAGTTTATTAAAATTATCCGTTGAAACCATCTTTTCATCAATTTTCACGTTCTCTTTAATATAGGCAATAGTTTTGTCTTCAAATAGTTTGTCATACATCCTTCTCTTATCTTCCTCTTTTTTCAACATCTCTTTGGCGAAGCCCTCCAGTTGTTCATCAGGCATATTGGCCATGCCATATTGTTGAAATTGCATAAGGGTAACTACTTTGGCGTAATCAAGAACCTCATCTTCAGTAACTTTCAAATCCTGTCCCTTAATAATCTTGTCTTTAATGAGTTGCCATTTCAGGTCTTCGGCAACCTTATCAAATTCTTTTTCAATCTGATCAGGCGTTATTTTTCCTTCATTACTTCTGAGCAACCATCTTTTTAGAAACTTCTCCGGAAGTGATAGTCCCAATTTATCAATTATTTTTTCTTTAATATCCAAAGCAAACCGGTAATCACTTTCTTTTTTCAGGTTCGACTGAATTTCCTCTTTAATCCTGTTGTAAAACTCTTCTTCCGACTTGATTTTATCTTTACCAAACGCCTTATCAAACAATTCCTGGTTTATCTCCGCATTTTCAAATTTTGAGATTTCTTTTATTGTAAATCTCACAAGAGGATCAATATCAGTCACTTTTTCCTTTTCAGTTCCCAGGATAGCAGCAATTTCAGTGTTATTGGGATAAGCTTTTTTAATATCGAAATCAATTGATTCTCCGGTTTTTTTGTTTGTAAATTTCTTTTTTACACTATCATCCTTAAGTAATTCAAGAGATATTGTGGCATCATTATTAGAAAAGCCATTCTCTTTTATATTGCCGTTAGTATCAATCTGAATGATCTCACCCTTAAGCATCTCTGTTTTTTCTACGTTATCTGTTGATTTGAAATGCCCGAATTTTCTGGTATAATTTTCAGTGTATGAGTCAATAAGTTTTTTATCAACCTTAATAGTGTAATAAGGAAATTTATCCTTTTTTGTCAGAGCTACTTCAAATTCAGGAGCGAGTCCAATGTCGAATAAAAACTCAAATTCAGTTTGTTTTTCAAAATCTATATTCTGTTCTTTTTCTCCTGGTAAAGGTTCTCCAAGGATATTCAATTTTTCATTAACAATGTAATTGGAAATAGATTCCGAAAGGATTTTGTTTACCTCATCAACCAATACAGCTGTACCATACATTTTTCTGATCATACCGGCAGGTACTTTACCTGGCCTGAAACCATCAATTTTCGCTTTTCTTCTATAATCTGTCAGTACAGTTTCGACCTTTTCTTTATAATCACTTTCTTTAATTGTGATTTTTAATTTTGCATTTAACTCGTCAATGTTTTCTTTAATGATATTCATATTGATATTTTAAAAATTACATGGTAAAAAACCGCTAACTCCCGGTCAAATTTCGAAAGTTAAGCGGTTGACATTTTGTGCGGATGAAGGGACTCGAACCCCCACGCCCGAAGGCACTAGATCCTAAGTCTAGCGCGGCTACCAATTACGCCACATCCGCCTTGAAATTCACCGCAAATATATTTAAATTTTCAGGATAATTAAAAAAGGGTGTAATTAGTTAACGATGAAGCGAAAAATTCTTGCCAAGATATACCTTCCTGACTTTTTCATCATTTGCAAGCTCTTCAGAGGAGCCGGATTTCAGAATACTGCCTTCAAAAAGTAAATAGGCCCTGTCGGTAATTGACAATGTTTCGTGCACGTTATGATCAGTAATCAGTATCCCGATATTTTTAGTTTTCAGACTTGATACAATTTCTTGTATATCTTCAACAGCAATGGGATCAACCCCTGCAAATGGCTCGTCAAGCAGGATGAAATTAGGTTTTATGGCTAATGCTCTGGCAATTTCAGTTCGTCTTCTTTCTCCTCCGGATAGTTGTATGCCTTTACTTTTTCTGATTTTTTCCAATCCAAATTCCACAAGCAGTGATTCGAGTCTGTCGCGCTGAATCTCAGTACTAAGATCAGACATTTCTAAAACCGCCCTAATATTGTCCTCTACACTTAATTTTCTAAAGACCGATGCTTCCTGGGAAAGGTATCCAATCCCTTTCTGGGCCCGCTTGTATACCGGAAGTTTTGTAATTTCTTTATCTTCAAGGAAAATTTTACCCTGGTTTGGGGTTATCAAGCCTACTATCATATAAAACGTTGTAGTCTTGCCGGCACCATTCGGACCAAGCAATCCTACAATTTCACCCTGTTCCACATCAATGGATACTTTCTTTACTACTGTTCTTTTTCGATATTTTTTAACCAGATTTTCAGTCCTTAGCTTCATGATCTGCAAACTTGCTTAATTACTATACACACTGCAAAGATAATAATCCTTTTTTCTTTTCTTCTCTTAACTTGCCTTCTTGTCCGCCGAAGTTTTAACGTAGGCGGGAGCCTTAGCCTTCTTCAAACTTTGCTTTTTCTTTGGCCAGGACCCTTTTTGAAATACCTATTCCGATTTCATAAAGGAATAATAGAGGAAAACAGACAAGAACCTGGCTGAAAATATCCGGAGGTGTGATAATTGCAGAAAGAAGCAGGATTGCTACAATAGAATGTTTCCTGTATGTTTTTAGAAAAGATGGTGTAACTAAACCAATCTTAGTTAAAAAGAATACTAATATAGGAAGTTCAAAAACAATGCCGCTAGCCAGAGTAACTGATGCTACAGTTGAAATATATGAAGTAAGATTAATTTGATTTTCAACCTGGTCACTAACATTATATGAACCGAGAAAGTTTACAGATAATGGTGTAATAATATAAAAGCCGAATAAGACTCCAAGAAGGAAAAGTAATGAGCTGAAAAAGACCGCACCGCGCGTATAACTCTTTTCTTTTGAATATAATGCGGGTTTGACAAATGACCATAACTCGAAAAAGATATATGGAAATGCAAGAATCACACCTGTAAGAATAGAGACCATAATATGGGTGGTAAATTGCCCTGCCATGCGAATGTTAATTATTTCAAATGGGTCGGAATTTATACAAAGGGCCGGGGCATTTACAATTTTACTAAATGCACAAAACATCCGGTTTGTTAAAAAATCAGGAGACTTTGGAGCCAGTATTATTTTGTCGAAAATAATTTCACGAAAAACAAATGCTGCAATAGCAATAATGAAAATTGACAGAAATGCCCGTAAAAGATGCCATCTCAGTTCTTCAAGATGACCAAGGAACGACATTTCATTTTTCTTTTTTTTCGACATACTGCGAATTTAAAATTGGCTTCATGAACATGTTTTGTTCATTTACCATATAATATTTTGTTTAACAACTTGAAAACCTGGTTTTAGCACCCAGGTTTATAGAATTATAATGAAAAACAGGTTTAAGTAAAAAAAGCTATAAAACTTTATCAAAATAAATTTAGAGTTAAAAAAAAATATTGTATATTTAGTTTACAAATGTATTTATTTTTTGGAGATATTGAGAAATATAATTTTTACAAAGTGAATTCAGGAGATATATAATTAAATATCAATTATATTGAATATGCAAAGATGGTATATGAATATTTGTAAATAGAAAATGATGAATTTTGGAGCTGACCTTTCTTTGGTTGATTATTTGAAGAAGTACTTTGGATTCAGTAAGTTTAAAGGGAATCAGGAAGTTGTTATCAGGAATGTTCTTGCTGGTAACAACACATTCGTTTTAATGCCGACCGGAGGTGGGAAATCACTTTGTTATCAGCTCCCATCTATGATTATTTCAGGTACTGCGATTGTTATTTCACCATTAATAGCCTTGATGAAAAATCAGGTTGATTCTATGAGAAGTTATAGTTCGGAGGATGGTATTGCGCATTTCATGAATTCTTCTCTGACAAGAATGGCTATTCAGCAGGTTAAGAATGATGTGCTGAATAAAAAAACGAGATTGTTGTATGTTGCCCCGGAATCATTGACTAAACAGGAGAATATTGATTTTCTTAAACAAGTAGATATTTCCTTTTATGCTATTGATGAAGCTCATTGTATATCGGAGTGGGGACATGATTTTCGTCCGGAATACAGGCGTATAAGACCAATAGTGGAAGAGATTGGAATTGCCCCGATAATTGCTCTTACTGCTACAGCCACACCAAAAGTACAGAACGATATTCAAAAAAACCTGGATATCCTTGATGCCAAAGTTTATAAATCTTCATTTAACAGGCCAAATCTCTATTACGAAGTAAGACCAAAAACTAATCCAACGAAGGAGATTATTAAGTTTATTAAGAATAACTCCGGGAAATCCGGTATTATTTATTGTCTGAGCAGGAAAAAGGTTGAGCAGTTATCTGAAACACTTCAGGTTAATGGAATAAAAGCCTTGCCATATCATGCAGGAATGGATTCATCTACACGTAGTAAAACTCAGGATAAATTTTTGATGGAAGATATTGATGTAATTGTTGCAACAATTGCATTCGGTATGGGTATTGACAAACCTGATGTCAGGTTCGTTATTCATCATGATATTCCCAAAAGCCTGGAAGGATATTATCAGGAAACCGGTAGGGCTGGCAGAGATGGTGGCGAAGGACAATGTTTGGTGTTTTATAGTTATAAGGATATTCAGAAACTGGAAAAGTTTATGCAGGGTAAACCAGTTGCTGAACAGGAAATTGGTAAGCAGCTTATTCTCGAAACAGTGTCATATGCCGAATCTTCTGTTTGTAGAAGAAAATCGTTGTTGCATTATTTTGGGGAATCATACCTTGATGAAAATTGTGGAAATTGTGATAACTGCCTGTATCCGAAAGTACAATTTGAGGGTTCAGAGTATGTTTTGAAAGTACTAAAAACTGTTATTGCAGTAAATGAGAAATTTAAAGTCGATTATATTGCAGATATTATCGCTGGAAATAAAACTTCAATAATAAAATCATATAAGCATCATAATCTTGATATGTTTAATACGGGTGAAGGGAAAGATGAGAAATTCTGGAGCACTGTTGTACGACAGGCACTTATAAACAAATTTCTTGAAAAGGATATTGAAAATTACGGATTATTGAAAATGACTGATACAGGGAAGGAATTCATAACAAACCCTTATTCTATAATGTTGAGTGAGGATCATGATTATGATACTCTTGAAGAAGATGAAGTAACAGCTTCAGGTGGAAGGACAGGGGCAGTTGATGATGAGTTGTTCCATATTGTAAAAAATCTTCGAAAAAAAATTTCCAGGGATAAAAACCTTCCACCATTTGTAATCTTTCAGGATCCTTCCCTTGAAGATATGGCTATCCATTATCCCATAACACTTGAAGAAATGCAAAATATTTCAGGTGTGGGTGTAGGCAAAGCTACTCGTTACGGTAAAGAATTCGTTGATCTGATAAAAAAATATGTTGATGAAAATGATATTATCAGGCCTCAGGATATGGTGGTTAAATCTGTTATTAATAAATCCGGATTGAAAGTATATATTATACAAAGCATAGATAGAAAACGGTTACTTGAGGATATTGCTAATGCTAAGGGGCTGGAAATGAGCGGATTATTAGATGAGATTGAGGCGATTGTTAATTCAGGCACAAAACTTGACCTCGATTATTATATTAATGAAGTCCTGGATGAAGAACACCAGGAAGAGGTGTTTGATTATTTCAGGAATGAGGCTGAAACGGAATCTATTAATGCTGCCCTTGATGAATTGGGAGAGGATGAATATTCTGAGGAAGATATTCGCCTGATGAGAATTAAGTTTATGTCAGAAATGGGAAACTGACAGGTAAAATTATTTTGTGAAGCTGGCAGTTTATTTTAAACTGCTATTTTTTTGTATCATTTATCTAAATATTTCGTCTTAAAATAGAATATATAAAAGTTATTAATCGTGAATGAGATATTAAGTATTCAGAATCTGTCCAAGAATTACGGAAGAATAAAAGCTGTTGATGACCTGTCTTTCACAGTTGAGAGAGGTACAGTATACGGTATTCTTGGTCCGAATGGAAGTGGGAAGACAACTACCTTGTCAGTAATTACCGGTGTTTTGCATCCGGCAAAGGGAAGTTACCGGTGGTTCGGTAATAAGCCGGGAAAATGGGAACGAAAAAGGATAGGATCACTGATTGAAACTCCAAACTTCTATCCGTATCTGACATTGTTCCAGAATTTGCAAATAGATGCCCGTATTAAGAATGTACAGGAAGAGGATATTAACCGGGTGCTGGGAATCACTGATCTTCTAAGGAGAAAACATTCGAGATATGACACTCTTTCGCTTGGAATGAAACAACGTTTGTCTTTTGCGTCAGTTTTACTTGGGGATCCGGAAGTTTTAGTGCTTGATGAGCCGGCAAATGGACTTGATCCTGAGGGGATAGCAGAGGTGAGAAGGATAATTATGTCGGAAAGGGATAAAGGGAAAACTATTATTATTGCCAGTCATATTCTTGATGAAGTGGAGAAAGTTTGCACACATGTAGGTATCTTAAAAATGGGAAAATTGATAACAAGTGGCCTGGTTGATAAACTTCTGGTAATGGACAGGATTTTGACTATGTCGGCACCGGATAATACAAAACTTAAAGAAATTCTGAGAAAATCGGGATTGGTGAAAAATATTAAAGAAGATGTTGATTGTATTACAGCAACCATTTTATCTGAAACAGAGCCGGGAGAGATAAATAAATATGTGATAGAAAAGGGGATTACACTAACCCGTCTTGAGGTGAATAAACCAACGCTTGAATCACAATTTCTTGAACTGGTACGCGAACAAAATTGAAAAAGATGAAGAAATTATTAAAAAACGAACTGACCAAAACCCTGAACTATGCTTCTTTCAAGGTAATTATGACCCTTCATTTTATTTTGTTCCTGATGGTAATAATTGTTGCTTCAAAAATCGATATTGCCGTACCGGGATTTAGCATGAGAAACCTTTTCCGGTTTCCAGATGTGTGGGCTACATTTGCCTGGATTGCAAGCTGGTTTAATATATTACTGGCTATTATGGTAATAGTATTGGTGGGAAACGAATTTTCATTTCGCACTTTCCGTCAACAAGTAATAAATGGATTGAGTGTTGATGATTTGGTAATAGGGAAGGGGATTATAATATTTTTTATCGCCCTCTATAGCCTGTTACTGGTTTTTCTTTTGGGTTCTGTGTTTGGAATTATTTTTAGTCATAATTTTGAATTCGCTGATCTCTTTAGTAAATCTTACCTTCTTGCAGTTTATTTCATACAAGCCATAGGATATATGATAATCGGGATGCTTTTTGCCATTATTTTCAGAAATAATTCCCTTTCAATTATAATGTTTCTTCTATATTTTATTTTTATTGAACCAATTATCAGAAGATTTTTTTCACCCGAAGTAAGACAGTTTTTTCCGGTAAAGATCATTTCGCACCTTACTCCACCACCTGAAGTATTAGCCATTGCATCTGAAAAAACAATGGAAAATTCCGCAGGAACAACCAATTTTGATTTTGAGTCAATCGGACTAATACCACATCAATTACCCCTGTCTGTTACCTTATTACTTGCTATAGGATTTATCGCACTGTTCGTTTTCCTCATTTTCCGGATCATGCGGAAGAGGGATCTGTAATTGTATTTTTAGTCAGGTTGTTCTTCATTTACTGACTTCAGCTTCCTTATAGATTTTGAAATGGTAAAAATTACAAGAATTGCAAGAACAGATTTCAAATAGAAACTGATATTTGCCACAAACCATTCTGCCTTTGTTGATGTCCATTCAGGTAATTCTTTTGATAATTTTACCTGCAAATCCGCCAGTATATTGGTGCTTACATAATCCTGCCTGATATCATGTAATGCTAAAAAATCGCCAAGTGTCAGGAACAACAGGATAATACATATTACCAAAGACCAGCCAAGTAATGTGTCTAAACGTTTCATTAGTATAAAATTAAATTAAAATATTATTCTTGATCAATTCATGCTTTTATTTATCATCAAATGTCAGTCCAAATCCAAATGGGAATAACGGATCCTTTGAATCATAGGGGACATCCTCTTTTTGGTTTTTTACAGCTTCCATTGAGGATGGCAATTCAAATGGTAATTTTCCGTTGGGATTAAACTTTCCAAAGATCACATCCAGAACAGCATCATCGCTGGCACCGAAGTTGGCTATTAGTGCCTTGCATTGCTTTGTTATTTCCGGGATCACCGCCGGGCGTTCAAGATAAATGTCAATAATTGTGGGGACCTTCCCTGCAATATCCAGTATATGTGCTTTTTCTTCTCCCTTAAAATCAAGGTCACCCTGGTGAAAAAACTTTTCAATTAAACCTTTTCCTAATCCTCCGGTGTATGGAGTAGTCAGTCTGAGAATTGCAAAATCAGCCTCTTCAGGATTATCTGTAACAGTGCCATACCCGGCGGCTGTTTCAATATCAATATTTTCAACATAAATTTTTGTGTTTTTATCAAGTGGCAGAGATTTCCCGGTTGATGATTCGCTGTTTTTTAAAAGGACAATAGCTTTTCGCTGAGATAATTTTCCAAGTTCAACAAATTCCTTTTTACCAACAATTTGGTTAGCTTTTTCTGCATTAACATAAGGATTATCAAATAGCCCCAGGCGGAATTTATCCTTTAACAGGCGTCTTACGGAAACATCAAGCCGGCTTTCTTCGATTCTACCCTCCTTCACCAGTTTAGTGATTATTTCCGGTACTGCCTCTCCACCAAACTGGTCAACCCCGGCATCAAGTGCTTTAATAAATCTTTCTTTTTCAGTGAGGTTGAAAACTCCATAACTTCTGGGCTCCATCTTGATTATACCAAATAATTTCTGCTCGGTTACAATCATCCAGTCTGTACAAACTACGCCATCGAAATTATATTTGTTACGCAATAAACCGGTAATTACCTCTTTATTGTAGCTGAAACCAACATCCTCACTTGTTTGTCCTACCGGAACGCCATAATATGGCATAATCTGACCGGTATTTGCAGCAAATGCTCCTTCAAACGGGATCTGGTGATAATCAAAATTATTACCAGGATAAACCTGATCCTGACCGTATGGGAAATGAGCATCCCATCCATCTTTCTGGGGACCGCCACCGGGAAAATGTTTTGTCATACAGGAAATACTTTCAGGGCCAATGCTATCTCCCTGAAAACCATAAATATATGCAGCTGTCAATTTTTTTGCAAGAAAGGCATCAGAGCCAAATGTGCCACTGATCCTTCCCCAGCGGGGCTCGGTTGCCAGATCAGCCATGGGGTGGAGTGCAGTGCGAATCCCGACTGCCAGGTACTCCTGCCTGGCAATGTCGCTAAACCGGGCAACAAATGTTGAATCGCCAATAGCTCCAAAGCCGATTGGTTCACACCATTTTGAAAAACGGGCGGAAGCAAAATTAGCTGCACCGGATGAAAATGAATGACGCGGATCGGACGAGATTGTAACAGGTATTCCTAAACGGGTTTTCTCTGCAAGCTTCTGAACACGGTTATACCAGGCAGCCATATTCCCGGGATCTGCAATCAGGAAAACATTGAAATGATTCATCAGTTTTTTTAGAATAAAAGAAGAACTGGAAGGACTAACAAATGAGAATATATTACCCGGATTAGGCTTTTCGAGCAAAGAGCCGTCTTTATTCATCGCGATAGGAGGGTGAAAAAGCATACCTGCTTTTTCTTCAACAGTCATTTGTGTTACAAGATCTTCAATCCGTTTATCAATTGTTTGGCGGTTGTCTTCATAGACATCTAATTCACCGTTTTTATTCAGGTCACGGTAACTAAACCCGTTTTCTTCCAGAACAGGAGCTTCCGGTCCTGACAACTTCATATTTTTGGATGATATCCGGTTATAACGAATTGAAATAATAATAAAGCCGATAAGTATCAGGGCAATAATTCCCAATACAATTTTCCCAATAAATTTTAGTGCTTTTTTCATTGAGTATTTATGTTTAAGAAGGTTGAAATAATTAAGGCTGCACCCACCCCCCCGGTTTGAAACCGCGGGTTACCGATGACTCATATTAATACTGGTGAAATGCATCCGATACAAATTCCAAAACAACTGGAAGAGATTTACGCCAATATGTCCAACTATGGTGACCATCCCGAACCCGGAATTCATGAGGAATTTCTTTTTTTCGCATTGCAATGTGCACAAGACTGTTTCCTTCGTACAGGAAATCATCATCTCCGCAATCAATAAACCAACGAACAGCTTTAATCTGTTTTTTTGGCATTTTGTTAATTAATGAAATCGCATTATGGTATTCATAATAGTTCTTTATAACCGAATCGTCATAGCTTTCATTATTTTTTATATACCTTTTTTTATATTGTTCAATAGAAAGCGGTCCGATATATGCACTTAACGGGCAGGCTGAAGAAAACAATTCCGGATGATGCAAGGCATACATAAAAGTTCCGCCCCCACCCATAGAAAGTCCGGCAACAGCACGATAGCGTTTTTCACCCTTTATCCGGTAAGTTTTTTCAACATAGGGCATAAACTCTTCGAAAAAGAAATCTTCATATCGCCATTCTCCTTTAATATCATTAAAATAGCCACGTTGGCCTGTATTAGCATCAGGCATTATTATTATCATAGGCGTTGCCTTCCCCTCCCTGATAGTATTATCAGCTATATGCAATATTTCTCCAAACTGAACCCATCCGGTTTGATCATCCCCGGCACCATGTAATAAATAAAGTACCGGATAACTCCTTTGTGAAGTCTCGTAATCAGGTGGAAGATAAACTGCATATTTTCGCTCACTTTTTAGTATGGTACTGGTCATGGAAAGGTTATCATAGACCTTTCCATTTTGTCCGAAAGTTGAAAAAGATACCAACAGGGCCAGGTTTAATAGCAATATTAGATTTTTCATAGTGTTTGATATTTTAAATTATTATCTTTTTTTCTTTTTAACAGGTTTGTCAATCTTCTCTATATAATAACCATCTCGCGAAAGCAAATGGTTTAAATTGGCAATACCATAAACAACAACAGCGGTTGCAATAGCTGCATGTTCCTGGTATTCCGGAATACTTTTGTTATATAAATCTCTTTCTGTATGCCAGATCTCACCATAATTAAAATTGTACCCTTTGGGGTCGCCGGTTTGAAATGAGATAGTAGGAACTCCTTTTACTGCAAACGGACCGCTATCAGTTCCCCATGCTTTTTCAGGCTTTTCACGAGGCTCGCGTTTGGATATTTTAAACGGGAATTCGGGGTTAATGTCGTTTAACGGTTCACATATTTTTTCAAAATCATTTCTCATAGCATTGGGTACGGTAATTCCTGTTGGTACAGTTGGTCCACCATCGCGGTTTACCATATTAGATATTTTGTCCAATTTGTCTTCGTTTCTTTCAATCCAGCTTTTTGAACCATAAAGACCAAATTCTTCACCAGACCAAAGAATTGCTAAAATTGTCCGTTTAGGTTTTCCTCCGGCTTTCATAATCAAACGGGCGGCTTCCATTGTTGGTGAAACACCCGAGCCGTCATCAACTCCACCGGTGGCAACATCATAAGCATCAAGGTGCCCACTCATAATCACATATTCATCCGGGTATTCCGTTCCGGGAATAATACCGATAACACTATGATATTTAACAGGGCCCATTTTGAAATGGTTGCGGATATCAAATTCAAGCTGGAAGTAACGACGTTCTTTTGCCATTTGTTTGATGATTTTGTATTGGTGCTCATCAAGCTTTATATCCGGAACAGTTGGTAGAGTTTCAAATGTCATTTTATCAATATTCTTCCTGTCGTATAAAACACGGATTGGAGTTTTGGCAGACTGAACTATACCTAGAATTCCGGCATCGCACATTTCTTTATAAAAGAGAGCTGGCTCTTCGTTTAGTGGCAATAGCTCTTTTGGGGGTTTCCCAGTGCCTTTATTACTCCTGTTCTCTTTTTTAATCTTATTGTTTTCTAAAGTTATTTTGGCATTTTCCATTTTAATAGAATCACGAAAACTGTTAGCCTCCTCGGAATAATCAATAGGCCATCCTCTATTTTCGCCTGAAATCAGTACCCAGGCACCCTTCAGTCTTCCCTTCATACGGTCGAATTCTGCCTGATTTCCTGGTTCAATTAGTACATGTCCGCGCTGAACACCCTTAGTTCCCGAAGTGTAGGAAGGAGTAGCAAAATGCAGGTACATACCATTATCAGAAATCATTCTACCGAACCAGGGACCACGATTAAAACCAACCGGTAATTCCCCTGCTTCGTCCATTTCTACCTGCATTCCCCATTCTTTAAATTTGCTTGCAGCCCATATTGCTGCGTTTTCATAGGCATCAGATCCGATCAGCCTGCCTCCAAAACGATTACACAATATGTCCAGATGGTCCATGGTTTGATTATCGGTTTTTCCTGTTTTTATTATTTTTTCTACAACAGAAGTTGTTTGTGCATTAGTGTTTATTCCCAATAGAAAGCCGGTTAATAATAAAACTGTGATTTTTATTCTCATTTTATTTGTTTTTGATTTGAAGTATTTATCAGTGATTTTTTATATCTTCCAAAAGTATTATGCGAATATAAATATTCAATCCGATAATATTCATATGTTAAAGACATTTATACTGCTAAATTAGAATTTAAAACTATATTAATATTATTGAAAAACAAAGGTGTGAGTCTGTCTTTTTTATGGGGTTATTACTTGAAGAATGAATAAACAAATTTACATAGCGGTAATTGTTCTTTTTTTCTGGTCTTTTAAGTCAGAGTGTCAGGATAGTATTCCCGCATCACATAATTCTTTATTATTCAAGGGACAGCTTTCGTCGTGGGCACATTTCAACCCAGACAATCCTTATCCTCTGTACCTTGGAGGCAGATACATTCCACAGTTAAACTATGAGATTCAATTACCGGAAAGAAAGATGTTTGATTTTGAGGTTTCAGCTAATATATATGGCGATGCAGGTATTCATTTTTTTGATTCGGCATATACTGATGGAGATATAAATCCATACAGAGTTTGGGGAAGGTACTCAACCAAACAGCTCGAAGTTCGCTTAGGCTTACAGAAAATTAATTTTGGTCCTGCTATTATGATGCGGGCACTAAGATGGTTCGACCAGGTAGATCCACGCGATCCTTTGCGGCTTACCGAAGGTGTTTGGGGAGCTTTAGGCAGGTATTATTTTTTAAACAATGCTAACATCTGGCTTTGGAGTTTGTATGGTAATAAGAATCCTAAAGGATTAGAATTTATTAAAACCAATGCGAACCATCCTGAATTTGGCGGTAGGTTTCAAACGCCTGTCCCTAAAGGAGAAGCGGCAATATCATACAATCATAGAGTGGCAGATTCAAGGGATTTGGATGAACTGGTTCCTGTATTCAATAAAATTCCGGAAAATAAGATTGGGATTGATGCAAAACTGGATATGATTGTGGGATTATGGTTTGAGGGAGTTTGGGTGAACAAGAGTAAAAACCTGGGCGATTATACGAATCAGGAGATAATGACTGCAGGAGTCGATTATACATTTGGTATTGGTAGTGGATTATATGTAGTGCTTGAACATATGCTTTTTACTAATGACGAAAAAGCATTTCAATTTTCCAATACATTAAATTTCTCCGGATTTTCGGTAAGATACCCAATTGGTATGTTTGATAATATTAGTGCCATATTTTATTACGACTGGACTAATAATTCTGTTTACAATTTTCTAAATTGGTACCGGCAATTCGATCACACAACATTATATGTTATGGGATATTGGAATCCGGAAAACCCGCAGATGCCTGCAATGGGTACTGCCAGAAATCTGTATGGTGGCAAAGGAGTACAGGTTATGTTTGTGTATAATCATTAAACGCTAAAAATATTTGACTAAAATTTCAAAACTATGGACATAATTAAAATCAATGATTTAGTAAAACGATTCCCGGTAGGGAAAGGGCATTTTACAGCCATCAACAAAATTAATCTCAGTTTTGGGAAAGGTGAGTTTGCAGGTTTTGTCGGGCCAAGTGGTTCAGGCAAAACTACGTTGTTAAATATTATTGGCTCGCTCGACACACCATCGGAGGGTAGTACCATTGTAATGGATAAATCTATTTCAGAGTTGTCGCATAAGCAGGCGGCAAGATTACGTAATATGTACATTGGTTTTATTTTTCAAACCTACAATTTGTTGCCGGTGTATACGGTTTTTGAGAACGTTGAATTCGCATTATTACTGCAAAACATTTCAGCATCGGAACGTAAAAAGGCAGTAATGGAAGCACTGGAATGGGTGGGCCTTACCGATAAGGTAAAATCAAAACCAAATATGCTTTCAGGAGGAGAGAGCCAGCGGGTGGCTATTGCAAGATCTATGGTTAAGAAACCTGAAATCGTGTTGGCAGATGAACCTACAGCTAATCTTGATTCAAAAAACTCGCATCATATTCTGCAAACAATGAAAACGTTGAATAAAGAACTCAATGTAACTTTTATTTTTGCTACTCACGATGAAAAAGTAATGAAATATCTCAACAGAATAATCACATTAGAGGATGGTAAGGTTGTTAGTGATAAGGAAAATAAGTCGTGATTTAAAAGCTGAAAAGTAAGTCAAATGTTATTCCCTGGCTTACAGTTTACGACATAAAATATAAAATTATGATTGCAATAAAATTAGCATTTAAAAATTTACTTGGAGCAGGGCTCAGAACCTGGCTCAATGTATCAGTGCTCTCTTTTGCATTTGTGCTGATCATTTTTTACAATGGAATGATTGACGGATGGAACAGGCAAGGACGAAATGACACACAGGACTGGGAGACAGGAATAGGACAGTTCTGGCATCCTGAATATGATCGATATGATCCTTATACCATAAGGGACGCACATGCTCAATTATCGGACGAAATTACCAATCAGATTAAAGAAGACAAACTCACACCTATTCTTATTACCCAAGCAACGGCATATCCACAGGGACGAATGCAGGGTATTGTTTTAAAAGGAATTGATCCTAAACAGAAAATATTAAAACTACCCGCTTCAGATCTGGATAATGCTCAGGATGAGTATTCAGCAATTATTGGCAAGCGAATGGCAGAAACTATAAAACTTAGTGTAGGGGATAGGGTGCTTGTTCGTTGGCGCGATAAAAATGGAACTTTTGATGCGCGGAAAATTCAGATAGCCTCCATCTTCAGGTGTAATGTGCCATCAATTGACAATGGTCAAATGTACATTTCCTTAAATGTTTTGCAGGAAATGATGAACTTGAAGAACGAAGCCACACTGCTTGTAGCTGGCAAGAATTATACCGGAGGTGATATTAAGAATTGGGAATTTAAAGATCTAACATTTCTTTTGGCAGACTTTGATAAACTAATACAAGCGAAAAAGGGGGGAGCTATGGTTATGGAAGGTTTTATGCTTATTATTGCCTTGCTTGCCATATTCGATACACAGGTGCTTTCCATTTTCAGGAGACAAAAAGAGATAGGAACGTATATTGCTTTAGGATTAACCCGTTCACAGGTGGTTGGGTTATTTACTGTTGAAGGTGGGGCACATAGCATTCTTGCTGCACTATTAGGGGCAGCATACGGAATTCCATTATTCTTGTACCTCAACTCAATTGGCATTACTTTTGGCACACCTGATATGGGAATCACAATAGCCGAAACCATATATCCCTATTACAGCCTTGGACTGATTATCACTACAATAATTCTGGTTGTATTATCAGCAACAATTGTGAGTTATTTCCCGGCACGGAAGATTTCCAAAATGAAACCAACTGATGCATTAAGGGGGAAATTACAATAATTTAGTTACGATTTAAATTTTAAAGAGATGATAAAATTTATATTTAAAGGAATATTAAGAGACAAAAGCCGGAGCCTGCTCCCAATAATTGTTATTTCATTAGGTGTATTTCTTACAGTGTTATTGAGTGGATGGATAGGAGGGGTTTTTAGCGACATGATTGATGTGAATGCCAATTTCATTACGGGTCATGTGAAAATATTGACCCGTGCTTACGCTGAAAATAAGAATCAACTACCCAACGATTTAGCCTTACTGGATGTTGAAGAACTCATTACCAATCTTAATTCCGATTATCCTGATATGGAATGGGTTAAAAGGATAAATTTTGGAGGATTATTGGATGTGCCCGATGAAAATGGAGAAACGAGAGCTCAGGGTCCGGCTGTCGGTAGGGCCATTGACTTATTATCACCTGATTCGAAAGAGGCAGACAGAATGAATATTGTTAATTCTATTGTTAAAGGCTCAATACCTGCTAAACAAGGTGAAGCTCTTATTAGTGATGATTTTGCTGAAAAGTTCAGTGTGAATATTGGAGATCAAGTGACAGTATTTGGTTCAACCATGAATGGAAGCATGATGTTTAAAACCTTTATTGTTAGCGGTACTATAAGCTTTGGTACGGCTCTTCTCGACCGTGGGGCAATAATAATAGATATTTCTGATGCTCAGTTAGCACTTGATATGTATGATGGAGCAAGCGAAATCCTGGGTTATTTTAATGAGGGTAGCTATATTGATGCAAAGGCCGATTCTGTAAAAGCTTCATTCAATACAAAGTATAGCTCTGTTGATGATGAGTTTTCACCACAAATGTTTAAGCTTCGTGATCAGGAGGGTTTGGATCAATACATGACCCTGGCTGACAGTATGAGTGGTATAATGATTTTTATTTTTATTCTTGCAATGTCAGTAGTATTATGGAACACGGGATTGTTAGGAGGCTTACGCCGATATAGTGAATTTGGCATACGATTAGCTTTGGGTGAAAGGAAGGGCCATATTTTTAAAACCACTATATACGAAGCAATTATTATTGGATTTATTGGTTCGGTTGTTGGTACTGCTCTGGGTTTGGGTGCTGCTTATTATTTGCAGGAAAATGGTATAGATTTTAGTTCTATAATGGAAAATGTTACTATGATGTTTCCCCCTGTTTACCGTGCAGTTGTTTCTCCTGACCTGTTTTATATTGGTTTTTTCCCCGGCCTGATAGCTATGACATTGGGGAATGCCCTGGCAGGATATGCCATATATAAACGTAAAACGGCACAATTGTTTAAAGAATTAGAAGTGTAATTGAAGAATGGACTAGAGGAATTAGAGGGAATAAAGGGAATAAAGGGAATAAAGTTTGGAGTGAACTGAAGTTAAAAAAATGAATAAAATGAAAAAAATAGCAGTTATTATATTAGCGTCGCTAACAGTTAGCCTTAGTGCTCAGACAGCTGATGAAATTTTAGACCGTGTAGATAAAAATATGTCTGCTGAAAACAGGGTGCTGGAATCTTCAATGACTATTCATGGTAAACGCAGGAGTCGTACCATGACCTCAAAATCGTATACAATGGGTGATAAAAAATCATTCACTGAATATTTAACACCGGCACGCGAGCAGGGAACTAAAATGTTGAAGCTGGAAGATAAACTTTGGATTTATTCACCCTCTACCGATCGTACTATTCAAATATCGGGACATATGCTCAGGCAATCGATAATGGGCTCCGATTTTTCATATGAAGATATGATGGACGACAGGAAACTAAAAGATATCTATACAGCCACTATTACAGGTGAGGAAGAAATTGAAGGGAGAAGTTTTTTTGTGATGGAATTAATTGCCAAAGTAGAAGATGTAGCTTACCATTCACGTAAAATATGGATTGATGCGTTGCGCTTTGTGCCAATAAAAGAAGAACTGTTTGCAAAGAGTGGTCAATTATTGAAAAGGACCACCTTAAGCGATATGCAAAAAGTACAGGGCAGATGGTTTCCCATGAAAATGACGTATAAAGACATGCTTAAGCATGGCGATGGGACGGAAATTCATATTACCGCCATAAAGTTTAACCAGGATATTCCTGCCTACATTTTCACAAAAGCCGCTTTAAAACAATAAATTGAAAATGAATTTAGCACCCAGCACCCAGCACCCAGTAACGTATAACAATTTTTGAATAGCTATGAAAAAACTTTTTTACTCGTTTATATTATTAGTAGTTATATCCTGTAACTCCTATTCGCAGGATTATTTTTCAAGTGATTCATTTGATGAAAATAAAAACAGGGTTGTACTTTTATTTCCCACAGTCAGAGGTCTTGAAAATTTTATATATCTGATAGAGAATAGAATTATTGATATTCCTAACCTGGAATTAATAGGTTTGTATCATGCTAATGAGAGTTATGATTATAACAAATCAGTAGAATTTCTTGAAGAGAATGAATACCCATATATTCACCTGCATAGGGTTGAAGGTGACCTGGAACCAGGAAACCTTTATAAGAAAAATGCATGTAGTGATGAATTTTACAAAATATTTAAAAATTCCAGTGCTATCCTGTTCCAGGGAGGCGGGGATATACCTCCAGTTGTGTATGGTGGAAAAACAAATCTTCTTACCAATATAGTTACTCCTGATCGTCACTATTTTGATGTTTCGTTAATATTTCACCTGTTAGGAGGGAAGCAAAACCCTGAATTCAAACCCTATATTGAAGAAAAACCTGATTACATTATTTTTGCATTTTGTCTGGGTATGCAAACTCTTAATGTAGCAACCGGTGGGACCCTTTATCAGGATATTCCTTCAGAGGTGTATGGGCAAACAAATGTTGAGGATATATTGGATTCTGATACAGATCAGATGCATAGAAATTACTGGAGAAACCTGTCTGTTGATCATAGCCTTACAGGTGGACATCTTCATCATATCCGGATTGTGGAAAATAAATTTTTTATGAATGAATTGAAACTTAAAGCTGATGATTTTCCTTTAATATACAGCAGCCATCACCAGGCTGTAAAAAACCTGGGGAAAGACCTTGAAATAACGGCTACTTCAATGGATGGGAAAATTATTGAAGCAATATCGCATAAAAAGTTTAAGAATGTTGTAGCAGTGCAGTTCCACCCTGAAAAAGCAGGTTTATACAACCTGGAAGAAAAATATAAGATCACTCCTGAAGATCCGGAACCTGTTTCGTTTTGTGATATCCTTGAAAAAAAGGATAAAACTAACTTTCACAGAAAATTCTGGGATTATTTTTCAAAATTGGTTAAGGAATAATATTTTTATTGCTCTAACCACTTTTTAAAAATGGTAGCCTTTGTTTTACTAATGAAAACATCACATTGAGGTGATGGGGACAGGTGAAGTTTAAGTTTCCGGTTAAAATGCTGAACCACTGTTTTAACTGCTTTTCGGGATACAATAAATTGCCGGTTTATTCTGAAAAAATCATCGGGACCTGTCTGAGAACTGATTTTGTCTAACGTTTGGTCAATTACGAATTTTTCATTTTCAAATGTAACACAGTAAACTATTTCATTCTCCAGATAAAAATATGCAATGTTCACAACAGCAACAGGTAGGACTGAAGAAAATCAATTTCCTCCTTCACGGTTACCAGGTCCTGCTTACTTTTAAGTGTATACCGGTAGGTTTTTGACATTTCCCCGATAAACTCAAGTCCAACATCTTTCTTCTCATTCCTTATTATAGCATTCAATCTTCTTAACTCTTTCAGGATCAACTGCTTCAGCTTTTTGAAGCATTTCAAATAGAGATATAAAAGTCCTGATATTGAACAGTATTGAGACCAGCAATGCTGCAATAACTATAATAAGTATTGAACGAAATCTTGTATTTATCATATCACTTTTCATATCCCATTGCAGTTAACCTGTATTTAAATGAAAGCATTATATACCGACCAATGGTATTACTGTTTATCTGCATCAGGTAATTGATATCACTAATTTGCTCAAAACCTTTGTTCCTGTCCAGTAGATCAGTGCCTCTTAAAGTTATAACAGCCCTGTTACCTTTCATGAAATAATAACTTATTGTGGCGTCTAATAGTGGCAAACTTAAAGATTCGTTAAGGCTTTTGGAATTGTAATTTGTAATCCTTGCAGTAAAACCAAAATTCCAGTGATCATTAGGATTGTAGTAAAGATCACCATAGTAAACGGTATTAAAATAGAGATTGTCAAGTTTATTCTGAATCGAATATTTCGTATCTGTCAGGGAAATGGAGCTACCTATTCTTGCATCAATTTTTTCTTTCAAACGATTTTCAATATTTAGATCTATACTATGTGACAGCGAATTTAAGGTATTATCCTCAGAATTAACAATATTCATTCCCCGGTGCCAGCTTTCGTTTAATTTCAAATTAACTTTAACACCTAATCTTCTTATCGGAGTAGAAAAATTCAAATATCCATAGGCGGTATAGTCCCAGGGAACGTTTAACGGAGAATTCAATTGAACCAGGTCTTCACTAATTGTTTGAGACCAGCTAATCTTATCTTTTGTATAAGTCCCCCCAAAACGTAAATGCAGGAAAGTGAAGGAAAACTGATCGAAGATAGACAGTTCCGTAAAGAGATGATGACAGTACTCCGGCTTAAGATTCTTGTTTCCATGAAAAAGCAATAGTGGATTGGTTGTGTTGAATACAGGTAAAAGCAGGCCGGCAGATGGTATATTTACATTTGTACTATATCTCATTTTTATACGCCTTCCTGCCCGGATCCTTTTTTCGTAAAACACGGTTGGCAGAATATGAAACCAGGTTCCATTGTTGTTATTTACATCCCATAATTTTGACCCAAATTCATTCCATGTTGTCTTTGCTGTTATATAGAATTGAGAATTGGCGGAACTTCTTCTGAAGGTAAGGCCTGTCTCAAGAAATCTATGCTCACGAATAAACTCCGGGCTAAGAGAATCAATTGGGATATTGTCAGTAAGTAAATTTCCCTGTTTCTGATCTATTTTTTCATTATTCATTCCCAATCTGACTTCAGGAGAAATGAACCATCGTTTAGCAATTTTTTGTACAAAAGAGGGATTAAAAGTGGCAGAAAATCTGTCTGTTTGCTTGTCCAGAAATTGATTTGTATTGATCAGAGTGTCAAGGTTATAGATATGAGTAGTATTGTTCAGGTCTGAACTGGAGAAGTGGTTATCCAAAGAAACATTAAACCCTGTTTTAAACTGTGTGTTGCCCTCATTAAGCTTTGTCATATATGATGCTTTGGCAGAACCCGAGAGTATATCTGAAAGTTGAATATTAATACTGTTCAGATCATTTACGGCAGCAATATCAGTATATGTGATTGTATTGGTTATTCTATCTAAATCATTTTTTATAAGGTCAAAATTTCCGGTAATTATCAGATTATTATCAGGGTTAAAGCGATGATGGATGCCGAAATCGAAAGAGTGTGGATTGTTTCTGGTCTCCTCATCCATTATAACAGATTGGTTATAAGAACCCTGGTCTGAAAAATATTCACCATTTGTAACCTGATCAAGCACATTATTTCTTAGGCTACCCAGATAACTTATATAATATTTATTGAAATTGGTAGGATTGTATGAAATATTAAGTCCGCCGGCACCGGAAGTATTTAATCCCTTAATTTGGGTGCCAAATTTACCCATATTCTGAGCTGAAAATCCAAACTTATTGATATTATTATACATGCCCAATACAGCCATTTGAGTAGTTTTCTTGAACCTGTATAATTTGCCATTTGCCGTGTATCGTTCATTTGTTCCTGCTCCTGCTTCAAAATTTCCCAGGTTTCCTGCTTTCGCCTCCTCCAGTAACTCCAGGTTAATAGTGCGATCACGTACACCATCTTCAATTCCCGTAAATTCAGCTTCATACGATTTTTTATCGTATACCTCAACCTTATCAATTGCATCAGCAGGGAGGTTTTTGGTTGCCACCTTTTTGTCTCTGCCAAAGAATTCTTTGCCATCAACAAGCACTTTCTGAACCTCTTCTCCCAGGGCTTTTATATTACCTGATACATCAACCTCGATGCCCGGTATCTTTTTTAAAAGATCTTCAACCACAGCATCGGATTTTGTATTAAAGGCTTTTGCATTAAACTCAACAGTATCGCTTCTAAAACGAATAGGAACATATTCCCCAATAATTTTCACCTCATCAATAGATTTCTGATTCAACACTGTTTTTCCAAAATCTTCTCCTTTTTCTGCGGGAATAGTAATATTTTCTGTTAGCATATCTGCTCCAACAAATGAGAATTGCATTATATAGTTGCCATCTTTGATGTTTTTAATCTTATAAAATCCATTCTTGTTGGTAACACCAAAATACTTCATTGTAGAATCTGCCGGATTAAGAAGAACTACTGTAGCATTTATCAATGATTCGTTCTCCTCATTATTAACCGTTCCTTTTATTGTATTTTGAGCAAATACGCTAATTGATATACAAAACAGTGCACCTGTGAGTATGATTTTGTTTATCATCTCGCCCTTTTTACCGCGGATTTATTCTTTTGTGCCTCGTTATACTCTTCAACCTTTTCCGCAACAATTGTGTTAAAAACTTCCTGCCTGATCTTTTTACCCTCTTTGGGTTTGGATATGAAACCATCTGGTGGGAGAGTAAGATTTACAGAAGTAGCCAAAATCAGGTTCTCACCATTTATGTCAATTGCCAGAATGAGTCCGGGCAGACCACCATAATTATCCGGACCAATTGAAATTGGAATATTTGAAGTAAACCAGGCTGTAATTGTCTCTTTACCTCTTTTCATTGTTGCCTCCTGGCAGATGTACCCCTGAATTTTTCTTTGATTACCACCAGGTTTCCATGCCCTACTATCAATCTTGTTTTCAATAAGAAAAAGACGGGTCATCAGTTCTACCAGTTCTGTTTTTTTATTCTTTTTAAGATCGACAAAAATCTTCTTCAGTTCCGGTTTCGGTGGCTGGCCCAAAGCCATACGATCAAGCATTCCTTGTTGTCTGGGATCAAGGGCAACATTTTCAGCTGTCAGATCCTCCTCGTAAATCGAATACTGCGAGTTGAAATATAAAACTTTTGCTTTAGTTTGTGACCTGGGAAGATTTGCGAACCAATTATCCTTTCTGGCATTACCTGTGGGCTTAAAATTCCAGTTAAACCTGGTGATTTGTTCGTATTTAACTGTTCCACCTTTAATCTCCTGTTCAGATGCATCTGTTTCCTGATCCCGGGCAAATGAACTTACTGCAAATAAAAGAAACAAAAATGTCAGTGTGGAAAGATAAAAGAATGATTTTTTCATAATGAATCTGACTTTAAAAATATGAACTTAAGGCTATCTGTTTTTGCATTATCACTAAGGCATTTCGGGCAAACGCCATCCTTCCCGGTAAGTATGATTAATATAGCCACTTGCTGCTTCCAGCGCATTTAATGTTGTATATTCCGTATTAAAATGAGGATGACCATCAACCACACTAAAGTTATCAGAAGTAACCACTTTAAATGTCTCATCAGCCGAGATATTTGTAAATCTCATATTTTTTGCGTCCCATATCAACGTTTTGTTCAAGCCTTGCAAACGGATAGCTAACACACCCAATAAAACCATTTCGTTAAACGGGCCCGAGTAAGCAAAATTGGATGTACATTCAATCCTGCTTTCCGGTGATTCCTTGGATGCCCTTATCCATTCCTGCTCATGAGGTCCGTCTATATAACCCACTACTCCGGGAATCCTGCGTAAATAAGGCTTAACCTCTGGTATCCGACCTGAAAGCAATCTGGGATTAAACCCGCCGGTATCACATAATAGTGTATCCTTCGCGCCAATAAATAAACAACCACCCATTCCGTCATTTAAGAAACTTTCTCCATCAGCCATGAGGTCTGGCCGGTCAGGTAGCAGACCGCCATCATACCAGTGAACATTTAGAGCCGGCATATCTAATTTCTCCATATTTTCACGTACAGGAAAAACAAATTTCACTTTTTCAGCCTGTGGTGCACTTTCTGTATTAAGGAGAGTTGAACTGCCACAAATGGTATCGGGATAGTCCAGTTTTAATGCCTGATAAACAGGATCGAGTATGTGGCAGGCCATATCCCCGAAAGCACCGGTTCCAAAATCCCACCATCCACGCCAATTCCATGGTGTGTAGATCTCATGATACGGGCGCACTGGTGCCGGACCAATAAAAAGGTCCCAGTTAAGTGTGTCCGGAGGTGTCATTACTTTATTGGGGCGTTCCAAACCCTGTGGCCAGATGGGGCGGTTAGTCCAGGCGTGAACCTCTTTGATTTCACCAATTTCACCATTCCATATCCATTCACAAAGCTGACGCACACCATCGCCGGAATTTCCCTGGTTGCCCATCTGGGTTGCCACTCTGTATTTAGCGGCTAGTTTGGTTAGTAATCGCGACTCGTAAACAGAGTGGGTAAGAGGTTTCTGACAATAAACATGCTTACCCATAGTGATGGCGGTGGCAGCAATAAGGGCATGAGTATGATCGGCAGTAGCTACCATTACACCATCGATAGAGTCACCCAGTTCATCAAACATCTTTCGCCAATCCCAATATCTTTTTGCCTTAGGAAAATCATCAAAACAAGTTGTAGCATATTTCCAGTCAATATCACAAAGACCGATAATATTCTCTGTGTTCATTCCTACAAGGTTAGGATGACCTTTGCCCCCAACTCCAATGCCGACAATATTCATTTTGTCGCTTGGTGCTTTATGTCCAAGACCACTTACTGTAATACTTGGTACTATTGAAATACCCGCACCTGCTATTGTCGCTTTTTTAATAAAATTACGACGGGAAACATTTTTTTTTACCATAATTAATTTTGGTTTTGGTTAAAAGTTATTCTTCTGTCGTAAAAGAGGAAGCCGGTAAGCCCTCTTTATTAAAAAGAGTTGCAATACCATTATCCCACCAGGCATACCGGGCATATTCGGGTTGTGCTATGGAAGCTGCAAAGACCTGTACTTTATTATCTACAATTTTTGCCACTGCTGAAACGTATTTTTTGTCCGCTGCCGCAATTTCAAATCCGGATAATGAACCTTTGGCCATTAACCCTGTGCCTTTACAATCAAAATCAAGTATCAATTTATTTCCTGATGGCTCAAAGCTTTTATATAATGGTCCCGATGCGACCAATTGTTTCCCATAGTCATTTGCCAAAGCCAGTCCTGCTAATCTGGCACCTACCTCTTGCTTATTCGCAGGGTGAATATTTTCAAAATTGCCAATATCCATTGTCACTGCCATTCCTGTATTTTTCGTTTTTAAGGAATATCTTTGCGCATCCCTTAATTTCTGAGATATATCTGAAGATACATCAGGACTTTGATTATATTTATAAGGAGCGATCTGAACAAAGTAAAACGGAAATTCATTATTCCATTTTTCTCTCCAGTCTTCTATCATTGCAGGAAACAACTTCTTGTACTGCTCTGCCCTGCCAACATTTGCCTCCCCCTGATACCAAATAGCACCTTTGATGGTGAAAGGAATGATGGGATGGAGCATCCCGTTAAATAGTACAGTTGGCAGGTTTTGATGTAATTTAAGAATATTCGGGCGTGTTAAAAAACTTGAATCCTCTAGTATTTCTATAGCTTTATCAAAATCACCCAATTTCTTTAACTGACCTTTACTCGTCCAGGCTTCGGCTACCGTACCGCCCCAACTGGCATGAATGATACCTATGGGAATATTTAATTCCTGGTGTAATCGTTGAGCAAAAAACCAGGCTGTGGCACTAAACTCACCTGCTGTTTCGGGAGAAGCGACTTCCCATTGTCCCAAAAGTGTGTCTAAAGGCTCTAAGGAAAAAGTTTTCATTACTGTAAACATTCTGATTCCCGGGTAATTGGCATCAGCAATCTCTTTTTCTGAATTATCAATAGGGTTATTGGGTAACCAGCCTTTTACAGGCATTTCCATATTGGATTGACCTGATGCCAACCACACTTCACCAATCATTACATCGTTTATGGTAATGGTGCTATCCTTTGTAACGATATTAACGGTGAATGGTCCGCCTGCTTTGGGAGTAGGCAGGTTGAGTGTCCAATTACCATTATTAATTACTGTTGTTGTTTCTTCTTTCCCCCAACTTCCCGAAACTGCAACTTTTTCTCCCGGTGTATATACTCCCCAGAAGGCGACTTCTTCGTTTTGTTGGAGTACCATGTGATTTGTAAAAAGTTCATTAAGTTTCAATGCTTTTTTTTCTTGCCCGACCTGACAAGATGTAAATAGCAGGCATAGTACCATTGCTATAGGACCAAAGAGTGATTGTTTATACATAATTGATGTGTTTTATGATTAATACTTATTTTGTTTTGTTATTCCCAGTTCGTTTTCAAATTCATAAATTAGTTTTTCTTTCTCTTCATTTTTTAGCCAGGTTGTGTTAATTGAATCAATGATTATTGTATACATTTCTTCTTTGTTTAAACTAAAAGCTTCACTTAAAGCCTGATACTCTTCTGCAAGAGAAGTATTAAACATTTTCGGGTCATCTGTATTTATAGAAACTGGTATTTTTTTCTCCTGAAATAATTTAAATGGATGCTCCTCCATTGATTTTATAACTTTTGTACGAAGATTTGAAATCGGGCATAGTTCAATTGGAATTTTATGCACAGAAAGGTAGTCGAGTAATTTATCATCTTCAATTGCCCGTGTACCGTGTCCAATCCTATCTACTCTCAAAAGTTTAATTGCTTTCCAGATACTGTCAGCACCGGCTGCTTCACCGGCATGGGCAGTAGTTTTGAAACCATAATCCCGGGCTTTCTCAAACAGGTCAACAAATAATTCAGGAGGGAAATCATTTTCTGAGCCTCCGAGACCTATTCCAATTATGCCATGGTCTTTAACTTCGTTGATTTTCTCAAGGGTTCTTTCTTCGTTTTCCTGTCCGAAATTTCTTACCAGATCAACAATCAGGCTAATTTTAATATTCTGATTTTCAGTAATACTCCCGGATATTGCTTCAATAATTTTTTGAATTTCTAAATTTTTCTTAAATGCAGATGGAGAAATAAAAATCTCAGCATATTTTACATTTTGGTCCACCAGATCCTTAAACACCGCATCAGAAATAAACTTGAAATCCTCATATTCTTTTATGAATTGATTTTTCCAAATCCATATTTCGATAAAGTGGTTAAAGTCCCGGAACTTAAATTTTTCTTTTAGCTGGTATAAATTAGCAACTTCTTTATCTCCGCCATATTTTTGAATCAATTGCCAAAGAGTTTCATATGGAATAGCTCCTTCGAGATGTATATGATTTTCAATTTTCGGTATGCTGCTAAAATCCATAATTACACTTATTTCCAATAGTATTTTTTTTAACCGAAGTTGTATATGATGTTACCAATACTAATCAGAATTGCAAAAGTTGTGATACCGTATTTCATTCTTTTATTGCATTTTTAAATGCTTCAGTTCCTCCTACTACAGGTAAGGTGATGCTTGTTGCATTTAAATCAACAGTTAATTCAGTACCCGGCCAGGGCCTAAGGGTGAATTCCCGATCACTTGAAAATATCATAAGGCCAATTTGTTGTCCCTTGGGTATCACCTGATCATCAGGTTGTAGTTCGAAGGACAGTTCATAAAACTTGCCGGGTTCCAAAGGCTCACTTTCGGTTAAAGAGCGATAATTCTGAGGATCTGCCCAACCACGGGTAATAAGATTATCGGTGATTTTCGTATTTTTTCTTTCTGTCCATGGTAAAGAAACCAGCCAGACCGAAAGATTAACAGCCGGTTTGTTGCTGGACAACTTAATTGTAATTTTTGGTTTTCCGGAAATGTGAACCTCTTCAGAAAGCTTTGGAGTAAGATATATCAGCCGGTGATTTGTGATTTCAGCTTTTGCTAATGTTGCACCTGAAAAGGAGAAATTATCGACCAATGTTTCTTTTCCCTGTCCGGAGACAAGTGTAGTATTTAATTTCCCACTTTCAGGGGCGCCTGCAGTAAGATACAATGTAACATCTGATGCTTCAGGATTGGGATAATCTTCGTATGGAGTCGGATCAGTCCTTTCGTCATTTTCGCGCACAATCCATGCTTTGGGATCTTCCTCAACTCCGTTCTCTACACCATGCAGATAACGTGTAAACCACCGGTTCATCATTTTCATTGGCGGTGGTCCGCCGTGTCCACCCTGGTGGTAGAATATCTGAACAGGAATGCCTTTTGCTTTTGCTGCTTCGTAGATCCGGAGACTGTGTTCGGGAACAACATTCCAATCGTTAAAACCATGAGACATTAGTAATGCTGCCTTCATCGGTTCCATATCGTTCAAGTAATCACGACCAGCCCAATATTCATTGTAATCACCTTTTATCCTGTCCATACCATCTGCCATTTCTTTGTCTCGTATGGTGGCGTTGCTATATTCCCGCTTCGATTCATCTCCACTATGAATAAAGTCGTAAAGAACATCAATATCTTCACCCAACCATCCTCCGGGTGACCTGATTAACCCGTTTGAGCGATAATAATGATAATATGATGTGTTTGGTGCGATAGGGATTATTGCCTCCAGTCCTTCAACACCTGTGGTTGCTGCTGCAACAGGCAGAGTGCCGTTATATGAAGTGCCTGTCATCC
>JAGGXD010000123.1 GCA_021163295.1 Bacteroidales bacterium | reverse complement strand
GTTTTAAACATTAAAATTCAACATTTAAATAATAAATGTAGAATGTTAAATAATAAATGAAAAAGTTTCTTTAATTCATACTTAACTTTATTATTTATCATTTGTTATTCGATATTTTAAATTTTAGAAGTATTATTAAAAATGAAACACATTATGAAGCATTTTAGTTTTTCTTTCAGGTTATTTGCCCCAATCTTTCTTTTAGTACTCACATACGGATGTAATAACCCGGTATCAGAAACCCAAAAAGATGCCAGGATAAAAAAAATTGATTCTTTAAAACAGGCAGGATACGAGATCATTGATCTGCATGCACATCTGAAGGGTGGTCTTACAATGGAGCAGCTCCTGGAGCATTCTCAAAAAACAGGGATCAAATATGGAGTTGCTGCCAATTGTGGTGTAGGGTTTCCTGTTCAAAACGATTCTGACCTGAACAGATATTATAATTCGGTTAAAGATTACCCGGTTTACCATGGTATGCAAGCCGAAGGCAGGGAATGGGTTAACGCGTTCACGCCGGATACAATAGCTCTGTTCGATTATGTTTTTACCGATGCACTGACATATTTTGATAACAAGGGGCGAAGAACAAGACTATGGATGAATGATGAAGTATTTGTTGAAGATGCAGATTCGTTTATGAATTACTACGTCAACCAGATTGTTGAGATACTTAACAATGAACCCATAAATATTTATGTTAATCCTACTTTTCTGCCTGAGGTTATAAGAGGAAGGTATGATGAATTATGGACAGAGGAACGGATGAATAAGGTTGTTTATGCATTGAAAGAAAACAATATTGCATTGGAGATAAATGCAAGATTTAAGATACCATCAGCAAATTTTATCCGGCTGGCAAAAACAAATGGTGTAAAATTCACTTTGGGTACAAACAACGGAGCAAATGATCTGGGATACCTTGAATACAGTTTGCAGATGATTGAAGAATGCGGGCTTGAACCGGACGATTTCTGGAAACCAAAAAAGTGATGCGGTAATGTAATAATGTTTTAATATCAGACTACCAGTTTATTAACCTGGTCAGCAGCTTCCTGCAATGTAATTGCGGAAAAAACTTTTAACCCGGAATCATCAATCAGTTTCTTTCCCTCTTCGGCATTTGTTCCCTGCAAACGGACAATTACCGGGATAGAAATATTTCCTACTGAATGATAAGCATCAACAACACCCTGTGCTACACGGTCGCAACGAACAATTCCTCCAAAAATATTGATCAGGATTGCTTTAACATTGGGATCTTTCAGGATAATGCGGAAGCCTGCTTCCACTGTTTCAGCGTTAGCTGTACCTCCTACATCAAGGAAGTTAGCAGGATCACCTCCTGACAGTTTAATAATATCCATTGTAGCCATAGCCAGTCCGGCACCATTCACCATACAACCAACATTTCCGTCAAGCTTTACAAAATTAAGACCATACTTACCTGCCTCTACTTCAGCCGGATCCTCTTCAGAGATGTCCCGCATCTCTTCGTAATCTTTATGGCGGAAAAGGGCACTGTCATCAAGATTCACTTTACAATCAACCGCTAAAATATTGCCATCCGAGGTTTTCATGACAGGATTGATCTCTAATAAAGAAAAATCGCTATTTTCATAAGCTTTATAAAGAGCTACAACAAACTTAACCATTTCTTTAAATGCCTTACCGCTAAGCCCCAGGTTAAAAGCAATTTTCCGTGCCTGGAATGCCTGTATTCCTACTTTTGGGTCAATCTCTTCTTTATAAATCAGATGTGGCGTTTTTTCAGCTACACTTTCAATATCTACTCCACCTTCAGTAGAATACATAACAGTGTTCCTGCCTGTTGCCCTGTTCAGCAATACACCCATATAATATTCTTCCGGTTCAGATTCTCCCGGATAATATGCATTCTGTCCAATAAGGATTTTTTTTACTTTTTTCCCTTCCGGACCGGTCTGATGGGTAACAAGTTGCATCCCGATCATTTTCTTTGCTATCTCCTTAACCTCATCAATAGTTTTAGCAAGTTTCACTCCACCACCTTTACCACGTCCTCCTGCATGTATCTGTGCTTTAATTATCCATTTCTCCGATCCTGTTTTTAATTTTATTTCCTTTGCAGCTTCAACTGCTTTTTCAGGAGTATCAGCAACTATTTCAAGAGGCACATTCACTCCAAAACTCTTAAGAATTGATTTTCCCTGGTATTCGTGTAAATTCATTATAGCGGATTTTTAATTAAGTATCCAAAAATACTCTTTTTGCAACATATCTCAAAAGAATACTTCAAACTCCTTATCTTTGCCTAATAACAGAACCAAAACAAATGAGAAAACTGAAAAACAGTGAACTTGGAAGGAAGTCGGTTAATGAATACAAAAAGGCAGACAAATCGCCTATTATTGTTGTATTGGACAACGTGCGGAGCATGAACAATATTGGTTCAGTTTTCAGAACTGCAGATGCATTTCTTGTTCAGGCAGTTCACCTTTGCGGAATTACGGCAAAACCTCCACACAAAGATATTCAGAAAACTGCTCTGGGTGCAACAGAGTCAGTCCCATGGAAGTATTATGAAACCACCATAGAAACCATTAAGCAATTAAAAGATTATGGTTATATCATCATCTCGGTTGAACAAGCTGAAGAGGCTATTCCACTTGGTGATTTTATTGTAAAAAAAGGTGGTAAATATGCCCTGGTATTCGGTCATGAAGTACGTGGTGTTACCCAGGAAATTGTTGATTTAAGTGATTACTGTATTGAGATACCACAATTTGGCACAAAACATTCATTTAATATATCAGTAAGCGCCGGAATTGTACTATGGGAATTCATTAACAAATTGGATTATAAAAAATAATGTAAAAAAAAAGAGCGGATAAACCGCTCTTTTTATTCTTTTAATAATCCATAGTTATTCAACTATTGACTTAAAGTCTGCATTTTCAAAATACTTACCAAACTCCATATCGGTTTTAGCAAGAGCTTTCAACTCATCCTTAGCAGCAACTGCAGCTTTCAAATGATCAAAAACATCTTTTTCATTATCCATTCTGGCTCCAACAACAGCTAACAGATAATCTTTCCACGGGCAGACGTGATCAATAGCTTCCAGTGTATTCTTAGCACCTGTATTATTCCCGTCAAGCAATTTAGCAAGAGCTGCATTGAATGAAGGCTTTGTACCGAAGTAATTCACAGCATCCTTGTAATTTCCATTAATAAGGTTAATAGTTCCCAGTCCGAAGTTTGATTCGTCAGTTAATTTTTCCATTGAAGTGAAATAACCCTGTGCTTTTTCAAGGTCACCCTGAACAAGCGCTACAAACCCCAGATTATTTTTCACATAGTCACCATCTTTAAGTCCCTGAGCTTTTTCAAAAGCTGCTTTTGATTCCTCAACCTTACCCATTTTCATTAATGTATAACCTATTCCATTAACAGCACGGAAACATTTTGGAGCTTTATTAGATGCTATTTCGTAATACTTAAGTTGCTTCTCGGCATCTTTGGTAAGTGTAGCTGCATAAAGCACCTCTTCAAGGCCAAGTGTATCAGGATTACTTTCAATATAATTTAATATTTCCTCATCAGAAAAGCCAATCACATTTACATTAACCATAAGTTTTGAACGGCGAAGCTTAGGGAGGATATCCTCTTTTAATACTTCAAAAGCTTCAGACATATTTTTTATTTCTTTCTCTCTAACTACAGGATCAGAATGCATTGAAAGAACACGAAGAATAAGTTCTTTATCCTGAACATCTGATTTTTGCATAAGTTCTTTAAACCCATCCCAGTCTTCTGCGGTTGTTGTAGTTTTTACAAATCCTTCTTTTCCAGCTTCTTCAATCTTAGCTTTCTTTAGTTCACGGTTAAAGAATTTTCCTGCTGTTTCAGCCCGCTTACCTGATAATTTCTCATTAAGGTCGAGAGGACCATCAGGAGAGGCATAAGCAGAAATCTCAGTTCCGGTAAATTCATAATTCACCTTCTTCTTGGAATCTTTAATGTAAGCTTTTAACGCATCAATATCTTCAGCCTTAAGTTCTGAGCCACGTACATCTGCACGGTTTATAACATAGTGAATATCAGCTCCTTTTGATTCCGGTATTATTCTTTTAAACTTATTTCCTATTAGTATTGGCTGACCAACCTTTTTAGTAAGAGCAGAAGTTGCAATAACACCATCAGCAAGTTTAACATCAGGCAGTGTTACCGATTTACCACTCATTGAAGCAGAAGTTTTAAGTATCAGTTCAGATACTCTCATTTCCTCTGTAAAAGGAACCGTTGCCGAATAGGTAAATTTATCACCGGTAAATTTAATTACCTCATTGTTAGCTTCAACATCCTCGCCCTGCACAGTAACAGATTCAAATTTAGTCTCTCCGCCTTCATAAACAAGTACCGGAACTGCTTCCAGAGTAGCTTTTTTATTGAAATAACTTTCGGGGAAAGAGCCCGTTATGGTTACATCAACATCACCACTGTGAGTTTCAAGGACTTCAGGCACAACCTGATAATTAACATTCCCTGCTTCTTTTAACATTTTATTTAGTCCGCCGCAACTACTAAGGAAAGCAACTGCAAGAACCAGAGAAACAAAATAACTAACTTTTTTCATAATCACTTTTTTATTTGTTATACAATAGATTAGACACTTTTTGTTATGAATGCAAATTTAATAAAATAATAACAATTAAACCAAATTAATTTAGTTTTATCTGTTATAACACAACTCTATTAATGCCTTTTTGATATTTCCTGTCAAAGATTGCACTTATCAGGTTTTTATAATCATCTTTATTATTTACAAAATCAATATTACAAGTATCAATAACCAGAATTTTCATATCAGTTTCCTGCCTAAAGAATTCAAAATACCCCATTTGTATTTTTCCCAGGTATTCAGCAGTTATTGATTTCTCATAATCTCTTCCGCGACAATCAATATTATATAATAACTTCTCAACATCAAGATGCAAATATACGTAAAGACCCGGCCTGGGCAATGATTGGTAGATAATATTAAATATTTGCCTGTAAAGCCGGAATTCATCATCGGCAAGTGTTGATTTGGCAAAAATCAAACTTTTCATGAAATAATAATCCGAAATCGTAAAACTTGTAAAAAGGTCCTGATCACCCAGTTTTGTCTTTAATTGCCGGTATCTGTCAGCCAGAAAAGAGAGTTCGAGTGGGAAAGAGTATCGTTCCTGATCTTTATAAAATTTTGGAAGGAAGGGATTATCAGCAAATTGTTCAAGTATCATCCTGGCATTAAACTGTTTTGATATCATTTTCACTAGCGAAGTTTTCCCTGCGCCAATATTTCCCTCTACCACAATATAGTTGTATTCCATTTTATTACAACAAATTAAGACTTCCTGTTATAACAAGTTCCAAACAATAGCTCTTGCTAAATATACATAATTATCTTAGTACATTGGAATACTGGAATATTGGAATGTTGGAATGTTGGAATACTGGAACTAAGATCGCAAAGCGAATAATGTTCAATAAAACATATTATTCATTTTCTTCCCATTATTCCATCTTTCCATTATTCCATCTTTCCATTTACCTCTGGTCATTCCTGTCAGGTCTCGGAAGTAGAATTTTACGGGAAAGTTTAATTTTTCCTGTTCTTTTATCAACATCTATCAATTTCACTTCAACCTCATCGCCTTCAGAAAGCACTTCATCTACAGTTTTTAATCTTCTCCACTCAATTTCCGAAATATGAAGAAGGCCATCTTTGCCCGGCAGAATTTCAATAAAAGCCCCAAAGGGCACAATAGTTTTAACTTTCCCTTTATACACAGTGCCAATCTCAGGTACAGCAACAATGCTATTTATCCGCTTAAGAGCTTTATTGATTGCTTCTTCATTATCGGCAAATACATCAACAATTCCTTTATCGTCGATCTCTTCAACGATAATAGTTGTACCTGTTTCGCTTTGAATCTCCTGTATTACTTTACCTCCGGGTCCGATAATAGCACCAATCATATCTTTTGGTATAGTAATCTGAGAAATACGCGGAGCATGGGGTTTGAGATTTTCCCTGGGTTCAGAAATTGTTTCCGCCATTTTATCCAGAATATGAAATCTTCCTTCCCTGGCTTGTTCAAGTGCCTCTGTCAGAATCTCATATGGAAGCCCGTCAACTTTAATATCCATTTGTGTAGCAGTTATACCATCCCTGGTACCGGTAACTTTAAAATCCATATCGCCAAGGTGATCTTCATCACCCAGTATATCAGAAAGGATTGCATATTTTTTACTCTTAGAATCAGAGATCAGGCCCATTGCAATCCCTGAAACAGGTTTTTTCAATTTAATACCGGCATCCATAAGAGCGAGGGATCCGGCACAAACCGTTGCCATTGATGAAGAACCGTTAGACTCAAGAATATCTGATACAACTCTTATTGCATAAGGATTCTCACTATCTTCAGGCATCATGTTTTTCAATGCCCTATGGGCTAGATTCCCATGACCAATTTCCCTTCTGCTTGTACCTCTTGCTGGTCTTGCATCTCCTGTTGAAAATGGAGGAAAGTTATAATGCAGTACAAATTTATGAGAGCCCTGAAAAAGGACTTCATCAATCATTTTTTCATTAAGTTTTGTACCCAGAGTAACTGTTGTAAGCGATTGAGTTTCTCCCCTAGTAAAAACAGCAGAACCATGAGCTGCCGGTAGTGGATCTACTTCACTCCAAATAGGACGTATTTCATCAGTTTTTCTCCCATCCAGACGTATTCCCTTATCAAGCATGAGATTACGTACAGCATCTTTTTCAACATCGTGGAAATATTTTCCAATCAGTGATTTATTAATTTCATCTTCATCAGTAAACTGCGCTAAAAATTCTTCTTTCACTGCCTCAAAAGCTTCACTTCGTTCTTGTTTGTTGGCAATTGCTTTTTCTGCAACTTTAAATACTTTGTCGTATGTTTCCTTCCAAACCTTCTTTTTAAGTCCCTCATCACCCTCATCATGTTCGTACTCTCTTATTTTAGTAGCACCTACCATTTCAGCCAGTTCTTCCTGAACTTTACACTGATCCTTTATGGCTTCGTGAGCAAATTGAATTGCCTCTATCATTTCAGTTTCAGAAATTTCTTTCATTTCACCCTCAACCATAAGAATATTATCTTTGGTAGCACCAACTAAAAGGTCAATATCAGCATCCGTAAGCTCAGAAATACCCGGATTGATCTTAAATTTCCCATCAATTCTTCCAACCCTTACTTCAGAGATCGGACCACCAAAAGGAATATCTGATACACTAAGAGCAGCAGAAGCAGCCAGTCCGGCTAACGAATCGGGCAAAATATCCTTATCAGCTGAAATAAGATTAATAGTTACAAATGTATCGGCATGATAGTCATCAGGGAATAATGGTCGTAATGCCCTGTCCACTAACCTGGCAATAAGCACTTCATAATCTGAAGGTCTTGCCTCTCTTTTCAAAAACCCACCCGGGAATCTTCCCAGTGAAGCATATTTCTCTTTGTAATCAACAGAAAGAGGCATAAAATCCACATCCTTCCTTACCTCTTTTGCTGATACTACCGTGGCAAGAAGCATTGTCCTGCCCATTTTAATAACAACAGAACCATCGGCTTGTTTAGCCAGTTTGCCTGTCTCAATAGAAATTGTCCGGCCATCGCCCAGATCAATTGTTTTCTCGATTACTTTATACATATTTTTTCTTTTGTCACTGTAACAGAATTACTTGATAGTAATAAGAAAAAAGGCAATGTTGAAATTGCCCCTTTTACTACCTCCGTAATTTCAGTGCTTTAATAATTGCACGATATTTTTCGATATCTTTTCCTTTAAGATAGTCAAGCAACCGTCTTCTTTTACCTACTAATTTCAATAATGATCGCTGTGTATGATGGTCATTCTTCATATTTCTGAGATGACCTGTCAGGTGGGTTATGCGTTCTGAGAACAATGCTATCTGAGCCTCTGTTGACCCGGTATCCTTCTCATTACTGCCATACTTTTTGAAAAGTTCTTTTTTCTTTTCTGCGGTTAAATGCATTATTTTCTTGTTTTTTAACTAATTATACTTTTCTCAATAAGAGGTGCAAAAGTATTTATTTTTTTTCATTAATCAATAAACTCC
>JAGGXD010000163.1 GCA_021163295.1 Bacteroidales bacterium | reverse complement strand
TTTTACCAGTTCTGGCTGAATGTCTCTGATGAAGATGCGGAAAAATATATCAGGATATTTACTTTTTTGTCAAAAGATAAAGTTAACTCCTTGATTGAAGAACATAAAAAAGCTCCGCACCAACGGTTACTTCAAAAAACTCTTTCAAAAGAAGTAACGATTATGGTTCATTCGGAAAAGGATTATGACACTGCAATTGAGGCATCCGGTATCTTATTTGGTAAAGCTACCACCGAACAATTACAAAAAGTGGATGAAGAAACATTCCTTTCTGTTTTTGAAGGAGTTCCAACATTTGATATTAACAGTAAAGAAATAATTTCCGGAATTAGCCTCCTGGAACTTTTAACAGAAAAGGCACTGGTTTTTCAATCTAAAGGAGAAATGAAGCGGTTTATAAAAGGCGGAGGATTAAGTCTGAATAAGACCAAAATTATAGATCCTGAAGTTGTTATCACACAATCAAAACTGTTAAATAATAAATATTTACTGGTGCAGAAAGGCAAAAAGAATTATTTCCTGCTTAAAGTCATTTCCTGAATATACTTTTTCGTGCTTTTATTACGTTACTTCAAAAAATATTTACAATGAAAAAGTCAACAGAAACGGATTTGAATTTCAATACTACCAATCTGCTTCTCTTCATGTACAGTAAAAGAAAGCCACTTATTATAGTGTCAATTCTTGCCTTTGTAATATCGATACTGGTTTCTTTACTTATCACTCCGCGTTTTCGGTCAACAGTAATCTTTTTTCCTGCTTCCTCAACTTCTATTTCTAATGCACTAATTTCAACATCAGGCAGTTATGGAGAAAAAGGGATTCTGCAATTCGGAGAGGAAGAAGAGACTGAAAAGCTTCTGCAGATCCTTTATTCGGATGAAATACGGGATTTTCTGATTGCAAAGTATGATCTGTTTGACCATTATAATATAGATCCCGATTCAAAATACAGGTATACACAATTATTTAATATTATGAAAAATAATATCTCATTCAGAAAAACAGAATATATGTCTGTTGAGATAGAGGTATTAGACACTGATCCTGAAATTGCCGCGGGTATGGGGAACGATATTGCTGCTATGCTTGATTCTACAATAAACAGGATGAGAAAAAGAAGAGCCGTTGAGGCATATCAGATAGTAAAGAAGGAATATTTTGCACTTCAGACAGAGATTAAAGAGGTGGAAGATTCCCTGAAACAAATTGGCGAAATGGGGGTTTATGATTATGAATCACAGTCGGCCGGCTTAAATGAAGCGTATTTAAAAGCCGTTTCCGAAGGGAATACGTTTCTGACCGGTAAACTTGAAGAGCAGATTAAAAAACTTGGGAAATATGGGGGGACATATCTTTTTTTGAAAGAATTTCTTGAGAATGAAAGTGCCAGGTTAAGCGATTTAAAAGAGAAATTTGTTCAGGCTAAAGTAGATTCGGAACAAAACCTGCCTCACACTTTTATTGTAAATGAAGCAAAAGTAGCTGAGAAAAAAGCTTATCCACGCAGGACGCTTATTGTCATTACTTCTACTATGTCTGCCTTCCTTCTTGCGCTATTACTATTAATTGCTGCAGAATCTGTTCTCCGAGAACAAACATAAATATGATCCGTCTTTCTGAAAGTTCAAAGAAAAATTTGTGGATATATTTAGCCGCTATATTATTTGTGGTAATTAACGGCTTGCTGGTATATAATGAGGTTTATATTTTAAATCTTCTCCCTTTTGTATTATTATTATTACTCCTGGCTTTTCTTGCGCTTGATAAACTTTTTCTTGTTATTGTTTTTCTTACTCCGTTATCAGTTTCCCTTGCGGAAATTATCCCGGGATTGTCAGTAAACTTATATCTTCCGACAGAACCTTTGTTATTTGGAGCAATGATCCTGTTTGTATTTAAGCTGGGTTATGAAAAACAGATTGACCGTAAAATATTCACTCATCCAGTTTCACTGGCGATATATTTCAATTTAATTTGGATATTTATCACATCAGTTACCAGTACTTTACCTGTTGTTTCATTGAAATTTTTTATTGCCAGATTATGGTTTGTTACGGGATATTTTTTTCTTGCAGCGTACTGTTTTAAGAAACCTGGAAATATAAAATTGTTTTTCAAAGCTTACCTGGCTGGATTATCTTTGGTTATTATTTATACATTAATTAATCACTCCAGGTTTGGATTGATTAATCAGGAGGCTGCCCACTCGGCTGTTCATCCGTTTTATAATGATCACACGGCATATGGTGCAGTCATTGCAATGTATATTCCTGTTGTTATTGCTTTCCTTTTTTCACTTGGCAGGAAAGGATCCGTTTATAAGATTCAATGGTTTTTTTTACTGCTTCTTTTATCATTTGCCATGGTCTTTTCATATACACGAGCAGGATGGATAAGTCTTGCAGGAGGGTTTGTTGTCTATTTACTAATTAAGCTTAAAGTAAAATTCTATTTACTGGCAATGGTAATTGGAATGCTGATAGCAATGGGGTATATGTTCAGAACCAATATTATGATGGAGCTGGAGCAAAACAGACAGGACTCGTCCGCCGACCTTGCTGAACATGTACAGTCCATTTCCAATATCACTTCAGATGCTTCTAATCTTGAAAGGATCAATCGCTGGGAATCTGCCTTACGCATGTTTAAACAAAAACCGTTATTAGGATGGGGTCCGGGGACTTATATGTTCCTTTATGCACCATTTCAACACTCAACCGAAAAAACAATAATAAGCACAAATTTTGGAGATTTGGGAAATGCTCACAGTGAGTATATTGGACCATTGGCAGAGTCGGGAGTCCTGGGAACGATATCCTTTTTATTGATAGTTATTACAACAATATTTACCGGCTTACGGGTGTGGTATAAACAAAAAGGAACATGGACAGGGTCATTGGCGCTTGGTACTTTTATTGGACTAACAACATATTTTATACATGGAATGATGAATAATTTTCTTGATACTGATAAAGCGTCAGCTCCGTTCTGGGGATTTATAGCTGTTCTTGTTGTGTTGGATATTTATGGCAAGGAGATAAACCTTGCGGATAAATAATTAAATAAAAAACTCAACACCAAGAATGGAGATATCATCGAACATCCTGTCATTTCCATCAGGTATTTTCTGACTGCTTATTATCTGTCCGATATTTTCATCTATGCGGCTTTTATTGGAAATATATTTCTCAATAACAGCTGTGCCAATCTCTTCTCCATTTTCATCAGGCAGTTCTGATAAACCATCGGTATAACAAATAATTTTTGTGTGTTCAACAATTTTTATCAATCCTTTCCTGATAACAGGTATTTCATCTAACATTCCTATACCGACACAACCGGTTTCAGGCATAGCTATTTCTTTTGAATCGGAATAGTATATAACAGGGGGGTTATGAGCTGCGTTAATATATTCCAGCTTGTGAGATACAAAATTATACCTGGCAACGAATAATGTAATAAACTTCTCGCCCTGTGCACTTCTTATTACACGTTCATTTAACGTTGTGACTAGTGACTCAAGTGGGATATCATGAGTAAATAGAGCTCTCATGTTGGCTTGAAAATTAGCCATTAACAAAGCCGCAGATATCCCTTTTCCCGATACATCGGCAATACAAAACCCAACATCATTTTTGCTTAGGTATATACAGTCGTAATAATCACCACCTATGTCATAATGAGGGTGGTAAAAACCGGTAGCAAACATGTTTTTATTTTGTGGAAGGTTAATATTATCGGGGATAAGAAGGTTTTGCATTTTGGAAGCCAGTTCAAGCTCCTTTTTTAGTGCTTCCTGGCGAAGACTTTCTTTAAAGAGCCTGATGTTTTCAATAGCTACCATGATTATATTGGAGAGGGTCTGAATAAAATGGAGGTGTTTTAATACAGGACTCATTCCTTCTGCCTCTTCGTCAATATCACCGATCAGAACATATGCCAGGGGCTCATTATTATTGAAAACAGGAATAACAATATCAAAAGGACTTAATTGATTATTTTCTAAAGAAGGGATAAAAGTAATTTCCTTATGCTCTAAAAGATCTTTTTCTACGCTGATGTTTTCATAAGTATTTTTATCGCAACCTGAACTTAAAATGATTTCCCAGTGTTCACTAAATTTATAAATTAGAATTTTTCCAATATTCAGATCTTCACATAATAATTTCTGATACCGTTCAAGTAATTCTTTTGTAGTCAGGTTTTCATTTATAGCTCTTGTGATCTCAAGCAAGGAGTTAAGCTTGAATTTTGACAGCAGTCGTCTTTGTTTAGATTCCTTTATTTCCATTTTCATATTTCGGTTACAACTTAAACATAACCCTTAAAGCATAAAAAATATACGGATTTTGCAATCCGCCAGCAGAGAAGCAATCTTCTCCTTACTCCTTACTTCTTCACTCACCTCTTCTTCCCCCTCTTACCTTGCTCTTTCCGAGTATGTTTTATCTCTTGTGTCGATTTTTATTTTGTCACCGGTATTTACAAACAATGGTACCATAATACTTGCTCCTGTTTCTACTTCCGCCGGTTTAAGGGAACTGGTAGAAGAAGTATCACCCTTCACTCCCGGCTCGGTATATATTACTTCCATTGTAACAAAAGCAGGTAACTCACACGAAATAGGAGTGTCAGTCTCGTCGTGGTATGTAATTTCAACCTCCTGACTTTCTTTAAGCAGATCGGGATTGGTAATGATATCTTCCTGAATTGCTACCTGTTCAAATGTCCCTGTATGCATAAAATGATATCCCAGATCATCTTTATAAAGGAATTGATAAGGTCGTCTTTCAATTCTTGCCACTGTAACCTTATGGCCTGATGTAAAAGTGTTTTCAATTACTTTACCGGTAGTGACACTTTTAAGTTTTGTTCTGACGAATGCCGGACCTTTACCCGGTTTGACATGCTGGAACTGGACAATAGCATATAAATCATTGTTGAATTCAATACAAAGCCCATTTCTAAAATCTGCAGTTGTGGCCATGAATAAGAGATTTATTATAACAAACAAAAGAATTGAAAAACAACGAATAAAGCAAGAAGATAAGGAAAAAAAGGCAAAAGTGAAGAAAGAAGAGTTAAGCAGGTAAGTAAGTTGAGTGGGTGAGTAAAGAATGAAGTCTAATTAATTAGTCAAACTTTCAAAATCGTGCTTAATTCCTTCGAATTCTATTAAATCGACTTTTACAGAACCCACATATATATCAAATCTGATCCTGACAGGTATAAAATTTTTGTCTTTTGAAAACCATATTGACATATCATTTTCGGTTTTAAAAAGGCGGCCTACTTCAGTAACCGGATCGAACCGGTAGCATTCAACTTTACCAAGTTTTGTTCTGATAGTTTCCGTTCCTTTATAACAAATAGAAAGAGGGAATAATTCATCTGTGAAATAGGTTTTAATATGAATTGTATCTCCTATACTTATTCCGTCGGTGATATAGTATTTTCTCATGTAATAAAACCCTGATAATATATCGTGAATGTTTTTTGGAACAACCTGAAGACCGGAAGTCTGGCTATAAACAAGCGATGAATCGGTCCTGGATTCATGATCGAACAGAACCTCATTATATCTTTTATACCTACCTTCGCTGATGTTGCGAATGGCTTTAACCGGTAGATCGGTAAGGGGATCAATATAACTTTCATAAGTATCCCTGACTTTATAAAGAGCATCTGCAATACCCGTGGTTTTTGCCTGAATTTTAACATGATATGCCCTTTTGTCAAGGATAAGATCGTTGTTAATGTTTATAAAAGCTTTACCCCCGTTGATAAAGCCGTAATGGATAAGATAGGTAAAATTTTCACCAGGTTTGTATGGAGAATCTGATTGCTCATTCTCATACTTCTTAAATGAAAAGATTACAAGAACAAGTAAAAGAGAGACCAATATGATACAGATTCTTTTCATTTACAGGTTTATTTATACTATTCAAAAAGCATGCCTTACCTGTATATCTTCTTCTTCGATATAGTGGCAACAAAGTCTTTTAAGTAAAAAGGCTCAAAGTAAGCTGAACTCTCAAAGTTTTTTTCCTTATAGGCTTTATTCGATAATGGGATCATGAAACGTGCTGATGGTAGAATATCGTCTAAGAAAAAGGCATTGGGGTGATTCAGAACAGACTTGGATTTATCAGATCCGGTACCGAAAAACAAAACCGGTCTTTCAGATAATATATCAGAGAATGAATTTGTATCGATAATATTTGCTGAAACAGGCCGCATTATTTCATTTTTATAGTTATAGAATGCAGAAAAAACCTCCATTCTCCGGGCATCGATCATAGGGCAGTACCAAACTTTTTCTTTATCTGAAGAAATGGTAAAAGGATTTTTTGGATGTGATATTGCACCAAAGCTCAGCGCTTGCAGTGTGTTTACCGAAATAAGAGGGATATCTGCACCATACGTAATTCCTTTAGCAGTTGAAACACCTATGCGAAGTCCTGTATAAGAACCCGGGCCTTTGCTTACAGAAACGGCATCAAGATGGGCAGGTTTAAGATTATTTTTTTTCAGAATATCATCTATAAAAACTGCTAACAGGGAGGCGTGAGACTTTTCCTGACCGGTTTCCCTGATATCAATCAAATGTTGTTCCGAAGAAAGAGCAACCGAGCATATATGAGTTGCCGTCTCGATGTTTATTATCATGAATTATTTATAAAAAGTACCTGTAACAGGTTTATTTTTCTTTAAATAAATCCTTTTTAGTAACTATTTCAATCATTGAGCTATCGGCAAGCTTCCTTGAGATAGCATTATATGGGGCTATCACAATTTCATCCTCAACAGACAAACCGGATAATATTTCAATATAGTTATTATCCTGTATTCCGGTCTCAACTATTTGTGACATAACGTAATCATCAATTACTTTAAACACAACTATATCAGGGTCTTTGTCAGCCACAACCAAATCGCTTTGTTCCTGCCCGATTGTATCAAGACGGGTTGTAACTGCCTGAATAGGAATTGTAAAAATATCATATTTGGTTTCAGTCTGGATATCAACTGTAGCAGACATTCCGGGTCTGAATGGATTAGAAGTTTCGTCTAATAGACTCTGATATGATTCGTGTAAAAGCAGGACTTTTACATTAAAACTTGTAACCTGGTCGGTGGCCATACCGGTAGTTGTTGCAGAATTTGCAATCTCTGTTACAAGTCCTTTAAAATCCTGGTCCATGTACGCATCTACTTCAACAATAGCGGTATCACCGGTTAGCACCCTGATAATATCATTTTCATTAACCTCAACAATTACCTCCATCCGGCTAAGATCAGCTACTCTCATAAGTTCAGTTCCACTCATCATTTCAGTACCAACAACACGCTCTCCCTTTTCTATAAGAAGTGTTGAAATTGTACCTGCCATAGGTGCATATATAGAAGTTTTCCTGAGATTTTCTTCGGCTTCTTTTAGAGATGCCTCAGCGCTTTTTACACTGTATTTTGCTGCGTTGAGGTCAGCTTCAGCCATCTTGTATGTAGCTTCAGCAGATTCATAATCTGACTCGGAGATGGTTTCTTGTTCCCAAAGCTTTTTGTTCCTATCGTAAGAAAGTTTGCTTTGAACATATTGAGCTTCAACCTGGGATAACCTGGCTTTGGCTGAGTTAAGTGCAGCCCGCACCCTGTTACGCATGGAAACATATATGTCGGGTTTGATTTTCAGTAAGAGCTTGCCTTCTTCAACATATTCTCCCTCTTTTACGAAAAGGTCTACAATCTCACCTGAAACATCAGGAGTGATCTTTACTTCAGTTTCGGGTTGAATTTTGCCATTGGCAGTAATGGTTTCTATGATAGTACGTTTTTCACCTTTTTCTACAGCAACTTCAAATGTTTCTGCTTTGCCAAACCATCCGGCTTTTTTGCCAATAACAGCCAGAATAATAACCAGAATGGTAATAACAAGGACAATACGGAGGGTCTTATTTATTTTCATTTTCATTTGTTTTATGATATTATAAACTTAGTTCTTTTCCACGATAAAAATCAAGTACTTTAACTTTAAAAATATATTCATATTTGGCCTGTAACAGATCTGATTGGGTTCTGGTAAGCTGATTCTTCGAGGTTTTATAATCAATTGTGTTTACAAGGCCTACATTAAATTTTTGTTCAGTATATCTGAATGATTCCTTCATTGAAACCAAAGCCCCTTGTGAGGAATGAAATTTTTTCAGAGATGCCATAGCATCAGCATATGCTTGCTGAATATCTTTATATAAAATATTTTTTTGGTACTCAAGATTGTACTGTGATTGTTCTATGCCGAGACGTGCATTACTAATAGCCTGATTAACCTGCCATCCGTTGAAAATAGGAACTGACAGACTTAGGGAAAGACCATAATTTACGTTGTCCTTCAACTGATCCATAAACGGGTATTCTTCATAAGTTGGCACGAAAGTAACCGGGTCAATTCCGACAAGTTTCTTTCTGATATCAGAATAACGAGTGTTGTATGAGCTATTTAAGCTTAACCGGGGACTCCGTGCTCCTTTGGCAATATCAAGACTCAACACTGAACTTTCGAGTTGTAATTCAGCACCTTTTATCTGAGGTTGAATTTTTATTGCTTCACTATAAACAGTCATAACAGGCTCTATCAACCCGGTTTCTTCAGGAATTTGCAACTCAGGAACAATAATATCGAAATTCCCTACAGTATCCAGCTCCAGTAATTGAGTTAGATTTAGTATAGAAAGATCAAGTTGGTTACCGGCATTAACAACCTGTAATTCTTCAGAAGCTGCCTGTGCCTGTATTTCCAGAAGACTCCCACGTGCAAGACTTCCGGCAGCAACAAGTTTGGATGTCCGGTCAATCTGTTCCATTGTGATATCATACTGGTTTTTGGTAACATCCAAAAGTTCTTTGTTTAGTAATATCTGAAGGTAAGCAAGAGCGATACTAAGAGAAATATCATTCTTAATTTTTTCAACATCCTGAATGCTTGCCTGCAGATTATACTTGTTTTGCTCAATACTTTTACGGTTTGTGAATCCGTTAAAAAGAGTTACTGAACTGTTAATTGAAAAATAGTCGGATAAAACAGTTTCATTATCGGTAAACTGGTAAGTTGATTCATCAAGTGCTCTCCCAAACGAATATGAATGTCCGGCACCTCCATTAAGAGTGGGAGCAAGATTATATTTTGATTGTATTAAAGCATTCTGTTGAACATTAGCAGCCAGCTCCTGCTGTTTAACCTGTATGTTATGCTCAATGGCGTATAGAACACATTCTTCAAGGGTCCATTTTTTTTCCTGCCCAAGAGAATTATATGCAATCATCAGGGTGCCGGCAAGTGTCAAAATGGCAACAATAAATATTTTTTTCATAAATCCATGTTTTAAATATCTTTACGATAATATAATGACGAACGAAAATAACAATTAATTACATTTTATAAATAATTTAATTAAAAGAATAATTTTTTATGATAGAGAAGATGGTTTTTGTTGATGGAATTGGTAACGTATTACTTATTAAAAAGTCCAAAGTTAAGAATATAAATATTAGGTTGTATGCCGAAGGCAGGGTAAAAGTAACTTTGCCGGTTTATTCATCCTGGTCGCAGGCCATAAAAGTTGTTAAAAGCAAGAATGCATGGATACTGAAACAAAGAAAAACACTGATAAAATGCCTACGGGAAAAACAAATAATTATTAATAGTGATACTGTTTTTCCTTATTTAAAACACGAAATTGAATTAATTCCGTATGAAAGCACCAGGGGGCAAATAAAGATATATAACGGGACATTGAAAATTTTGTACCCCGAAGGGATAAATATTGAGGATAAGCGAATTCAGGATTTTATAAGAAAGGGAATTACAGAAGCAATGAGAATTGAAGCTAAGAATTTTCTTCCACAAAGAGTAAAAGACCTGGCTGGTAAATATGGATTTAGCTACAGAAAAGTGTTTGTTAAAAATGCAAAAACCCTGTGGGGAAGTTGTTCATCAAAGAATAATATTAATCTGAACCTTAACTTAATGCGCCTTCCGGAAAAGTTACAGGATTATATTATTATTCATGAACTGGCACATACCGTGCATCGAAACCATGGTGTGAAATTCTGGAAGCTGCTTGATCACTGCTTTGGAGATGCGCGGTTGTTGGCAAAAGAATTGAAAAATTACAGGATTGATGAATTGTGAAGGAGAAAGGGCAGAGAGCGGGTCGCAAAATCCGTTTTTCTATCCGAAAACGTTTGAAATAACCCTTCCATGATTTTTGTGTTAGAAATCTACCAATCTTCTTGAGAATAAACAGTATAAGAGGCATAAAAAATGAAATATTTTCAATATTTTTGAGATTATTGATTAGAAAAACCTTAAAAAAGTCATTATAGAAAAATTTATAAAATGAAAAAGACAAAACCCAGATTAAAATTCTGGCAGATCTGGAATATGAGTTTCGGATTTTTAGGTATACAATTCGGATTTGGCTTGCAGAATGCTAATGTCAGCAGGATTTTTGAAACACTTGGGGCAAGTGTTGAAAACATTCCCATTTTATGGATAGCCGCACCGGTCACAGGATTGATTATTCAGCCAATTGTTGGACATATGAGTGACAAAACATGGGGAAGATTGGGGCGGAGGCGTCCATACTTTCTCATAGGAGCTGTTCTTGCATCAATAGCATTAATAATAATGCCCAACTCTCCATTTCTGTGGATGGCAGCAGGTATGCTTTGGATAATGGATGCTTCAATTAATATTTCAATGGAACCGTTCAGGGCATTTGTGGGAGATATGCTTTCTTCTGAACAGAGAACAAGAGGCTTTGCTATGCAGAGTTTTTTTATTGGTACCGGTGCAGTAATCGCTTCAGCATTGCCGTATATTATGACTAACTGGCTTAATATTTCCAATACCGCGGAAGAAGGGATTCCTCCTTCGGTAAAATTTGCTTTTTATACCGGTAGTATTGTTTTCATTCTTGCTGTATTATGGACAGTTTTAAGGACCAAAGAATATTCTCCTGAGGAATTAAGGTCATTTTCTGATGCTGAAGCAGAGGAAAAGCAAGAAGGAGGGAAATACAGGGATGAGATGAAATTATCACCCGGGAAGTTTTATAAACCAGCGGGTTTCTGGATTCTGGGCGGCTTGATATTCAGCCTTATTATTTATTGGAGATCTTTCGAAACCGAACTCTATATTTTGTCAATAGGTTTTACGGTATTTGGAGTGATTCAGATTATAACCGGGGCTTTTGCTTCAAAGGGGAAATATAATAGCGGGCTGGTAGAGGTGATCACCGATCTTTTTAACATGCCTAAAACCATGAAACAACTGGCTTTTGTTCAGTTTTTCTCCTGGTTTGCCCTGTTTTCTATGTGGATATATACAACTTCTGCCGTAACAAGCTATATTTATGGCACAACGGATACAACCTCTGAATTATATAACGACGGAGCTGACTGGGTGGGAATATTGTTTGCTGTTTATAACGGTTTTGCGGCTTTAGTGGCATTCTTATTACCTGTACTGGCAAAACTGACAAACAGGAAAATAACCCATATGATTGCTCTGTTCGCAGGAGGATTAGGTCTTATTTCAATTTACTTCTTTAACGATCCCAATCTTCTTATTATATCTATGGTAGGAATAGGTCTTGCCTGGGCAAGCATCCTTGCCATGCCGTATGCTATTCTTACCGGATCGCTACCGGTGAACAAAATGGGTATTTATATGGGAATATTCAATTTTTTCATTGTAATTCCACAGATAATGGCAGCCACCATCCTGGGGTTGATGGTTAAGAATTTGTTTGGTGGTGAAACTATTTATGCACTCATAACAGGTGGGATTTCAATGTTTATTGCTGCAATATTGGTGGTTTTTGTTAATGATGTGGATGAAATACGGAGCAGGTAATTAATATTTGGATTGAGAAAAATAGATAATAATAAGAAACAAACAGATAAATTTTTATAATGAACTCACATATTAAGTATAATGAATGGCTGATTGTTGAAGATGGGTTTAACCCGGAAAATAATCTGGCTTCGGAAAGTATTTTCTCTCTTGGTAACGGACAGATGGGGCAAAGAGCAAATTTTGAAGAGAAATATAGTGGTGAAACACTCCAGGGAAATTATATCGCCGGGGTATATTATCCGGATAAAACCCGCGTGGGATGGTGGAAGAATGGATATCCTGAATACTTTGCCAAAGTACTTAATTCAACAAACTGGATTGGGATTAGTGTCAGAATAGATGATGAGGAGCTAGATCTTTCCTCTTGCAAGGTTCTTGATTTTAAAAGAGTATTGAATATGCATGAAGGATACCTGGAGAGAACCTTCAAGGCAAAACTGAATAGTGGTAAAGTTGTTCGTGTCAGAGCGAAGAGATTCCTCAGTATTGTTGATGCGGAAATTAGTGCTATACGTTATTCTGTTACTCCCGAAAATTTCAACGGCAATATAAATTTTGAACTATACCTTGATGGTAATGTTAAAAACCAGGACTCGAATTATAATGAAAAGTTTTGGGATGAAGTTAGCAGGCATTCAGGGAAAGGCGAAGGTTATGTAATGGTGAAAACAAAAAAACTGGATTTCCATGTTTGTACCGGAATGAAATATTTTGTAGAGAAAAACGGGGAAATTCAAGATGTAAAGCCAATAGTAAATGATAGGGAAAAATATGTTGCAAACAGCATAGATATTAAGGTAAAAAAGGATGAAAAGATTGTAATATATAAATATGCTTCAAGTCTTTCTTCACTGAATTATTCTGTGGAGAATATAATGGAAAAAACAGTGGAAGTTTTGGATAAAGCAATTGACAAAGGATTTGATAATTTGCTTGAGGAACATGCCAAAGCATGGATTGAAAAATGGGAGGAAAGTGATATTATTATTGGCGGGGATATTGCAGCGCAACAGGGTATCAGGTTCAATATTTTCCAGCTTAATCAAACGTATACCGGGACAGATGAGAGATTAAATATAGGCCCAAAGGGGTTTACAGGCGAAAAATACGGAGGAAGTACTTACTGGGATACCGAAGCTTATGCCTTACCGTTTTACCTGAATACTGCGGGTGCAAAAATTGCACGAAACTTGTTGTTGTACCGGTATAAACATCTGGAAAAAGCTATTGAAAATGCCACCAAACTGGGCTTTAAAGATGGGGCAGCTTTATATCCAATGGTTACCATGAACGGAGAAGAATGTCATAATGAATGGGAAATAACTTTTGAGGAAATACATAGAAACGGGGCTATCGCTTATGCAATATATTATTATATAAATCATACCGGTGACAAAACCTATATGACGGATTTGGGACTGGAAGTATTGATTGGAATATCAAGATTCTGGAGCCAAAGGGTCAGTTTTTCCACTGATAAAAATAAATATGTAATACTTGGTGTAACCGGACCAAATGAATATGAAAATAATGTAAACAATAACTGGTACACAAATACTATTGCAGTCTGGACTCTGGAATATACTCTTGAAGCTTTAAGTTATGTTAACAATGTAGCTCCGGATAAATACAACAAATTACTTGATAAACTGAATTTTGATTCTGAGAAGGAGACAAAGCATTGGAAAGATATTGTAAAGAATATGTATTTCCCTTACGATGAAAAACAGAAAATATTTCTTCAGCAGGATGGTTATCTGGATAAAAAACAAATTGTTGCGGCAGAGCTTGATCCGGATATCAGACCATTGAACCAACACTGGTCATGGGACAGGATTCTGCGTTCATGTTTCCTTAAGCAGGCAGATGTTTTACAGGGGATTTATTTTTTTGAAGAGCGGTATGATATTGAGACTATAAAAAGGAATTTTAAATACTATGAATCACGAACCGTACATGAGTCATCTCTTTCAGCATGTATTCATTCTATTCTGGCAGCAAAGACAGGTGATATTGATAAAGCATATGAGTTATACCTGCGTACTGCACGGCTTGATCTGGACGATTATAATAAAGAAGTTGCAGAAGGATTACATATCACAAGTATGGCAGGTACCTGGATGGCTATTGTTAAAGGGTTTGGAGGCATGAGAGTGCATAATGGAAAACTTTGCTTTAACCCGATGATTCCAGAACAATGGGAAAATTATTCCTTTAGTATTAAATTCCGGGGAAGATCATTGATAATCGGCGTAACAAAGAACGAAGTAAAGATTAATAACCGGTCTGATAAAAATGTTTCTGTTGTCATTTTTGGTAATGAAGATAAGCTTCCGGGATATGGAGAGAAAGTATTTCAGAAGGAATAATTTAGACTTTTAGTCTCTTTTGTCTTATCTTTGATAACTATAACATCACAAAATTTATTAATTAAAAAGGAGTTTATAATGACTAATAAAAAATCAAAATTCAGATCCGGTGTTCTATTTGGGGATGAAGTAAAAGACCTGTTTAAATATGCAAACAAGAATAATTTTGCTATTCCCGCAGTTAATGTAATCGGGACCGATTCGGTAAATGCTGTACTGGAAACAGCACGCGAAGTAAATTCCCCTGTAATTATTCAATTTTCCAATGGTGGAGCAAAATTTTTTGCAGGGAAAGCGCTTTCAAATGAAAATGAAAGAGCTGCAGTATCAGGTGCAGTATCAGGTGCACAACATATTCATATTATGGCAGAACAGTATGGGGTACCGGTTGTACTGCATACCGATCATGCTGCAAAAAAACTACTTCCGTGGATTGACGGGATGCTCGATGCAGGAGAACAATTCTACGAAGAGACAGGACAACCACTGTACAGCTCGCATATGTTAGATCTCTCTGAAGAAACCCTGGAAGATAATATCTCCATTTCAAAAAAATACCTTGAGAGAATGAGCAAAATTGGAATGACACTTGAAATTGAACTTGGGGTAACCGGTGGAGAAGAAGATGGTGTGGATCAATCAGATATCGATAGTTCAAAGCTTTATACACAGCCAGAAGAAGTAGCATATGCTTACGAAGAGTTGAAAAAAGTGAGTGATAATTTTACTATAGCTGCTGCATTTGGCAATGTTCACGGAGTTTATAAACCGGGGAATGTTGAACTGACACCTGTGATCCTGAAAAATTCACAGGATTATATTATGAAAAAGTTCAATACAGGTGAAAAACCGGTGAATTTTGTGTTCCACGGAGGATCAGGTTCTGAAAAACACCTGATTAAAGAAGCTATTGGTTATGGAGTGATAAAAATGAATATTGACACTGATATGCAATGGGCATTCTGGGATGGTATTAGAGATTATTATGAAGAAAAGAAAGATTATCTGCAGAGCCAGATAGGAAACCCCGAAGGTGAAGATAAACCTAATAAAAAAATATATGACCCAAGAGCCTGGCTAAGGAAAGGAGAAGAGAGTTTTATAAAAAGACTGAAGGAAGCTTTTGATGACCTGAATGCTAAGAACAGGAATTAGGGATTAGAGGGGTCTCAATGTAATTCTAATACTAAGGGGGTTGAAGCAGGTAATATAATCTCATTACTACTCAAATTGTAAACTTTTTCGCTTAATATATCTTTTCCTTTAGTGCAGTTACCCAATATTTCACTGAATCTTTCAAGTGATAATGTGTAATCATTTAAATTTTTGTTCAATACAATCATAACTTTCTTATTCTCATCATATCTGAAATAAACATAAACACCATTTTCGGGTACAAAATGAGTGAGTTTACCGGTATGGATAACAGGGTTCTGTTTTCTCCAGTTCAATAGTTTCCTAAAGAAGTCTTGAATTCTAATTTCTTTTTTCGAAAGCCCTTTGCCGGTAAATGCATTTTTTTCATCACCTTCCCAACCACCTGGAAAATCTTTCCTGATATCGCCATGACTATTACTTTCCGTATGGGTCATTAGTATTTCTGTACCGTAAAAGATCTGCGGGATACCTCGCGTAGTAAGAATATATACAATACCTGTTATAAAAAGATCAACATCCATTCCAACCTGCATATAAAAGCGACTCATATCGTGATTGTCAGGGAAAACCACCAGGTTATGCGGATCGGGATAGAGAAAATCGTTTGCAAGGGTTTTATACAGCTTAATCAGTCCCTTATCCCAATCTTCTTTTTCGGTTAGCCCTTTTACAAGAGCGTTATTTAATGGGAAATCCATAAGACATGGCAGGTATCCGTCATATCCATCCTGGTTCTTTTGTCCATTTTGCCAATATGAGACAATTGCAGGATTTATACTCCACTCTTCACCAACAATATTAAAATTGGGATATTCCTTCAAAACCCTTTTGTTCCATTCCGCCATCATATATTTATCAGGATAGGGATATGTGTCCATTCTGATCCCTGCCAGTCCAACATATTCAATCCACCATATACTGTTCTGGATAAGATATGTTGCCAAATACGAATTTCTCTGGTTCAGATCGGGCATAGCCGGAACAAACCAGCCATCAGTCATTATTTTTGCATCAATGTCTGAAGCATGGGGATCCTGGTTAACGGTTCTGCGATGATTTGTATTTACGTATTCAGGATAATTATTGATCCAGTCGGATGATGGCATATCCTTCATCCACCAGTGTTCTGAACCGCAATGGTTAAAGATCATATCCATTACCAGTTTAATCCCTTTTTCTTTTGCAATTCTACCCAGTTCCCGGTAATCTTCAT
>JAGGXD010000117.1 GCA_021163295.1 Bacteroidales bacterium | reverse complement strand
CTTTTATTCATCGCTTATTTTTTATGCAAGTTAATGAATAATGACAAAAAAGTAAAGCATAATAGAGACCAGTTCAAAACATCAAGTAGGGTAAATATAGAATAAAATAATGATATTCTATATTTATCCCTCTCACAGAACCGTGCGTACGGGTCTCGTACACGGCTCATGCTAAACCTTATTCAGTACAAAATTATAATACTGATGCAACGTATTGGTTTTAACTCGCTCCATATTAAAGAGATGTTTTTCATCGAACCAAGTGTTAGGCAGTGCCATATGTAGCAATTGACAATTTGAATTGCGCCAACAAGTTACTGAGATTTTCTCAAAACTGCCTTTATAATTCATTCGTCGTAATTGCTTATGTAAGCCTTTCCAACTCTTCCATGATTTCATTATCATCATTCGCAAGCGACGACGTATCCACGACATTAGATTTCTAAACACCCTCTTACTTAATGCCACTCTATAATACATTGAGTAACCTTTAAGCAAAAGATTTAGTTCATCTATATAATAATACAACTTACGCCCTTGATTTCTTGGGGTAAGCTTTCTTACTTTATCCTTGAACTTCTTGATACTCTTTTCTGAAACTGATACTCCAAAACTACGAAGTACAAATCCCAAATACGGTATCCCCTTGTCTAAGTTAGTCAAGTGGGTCTTCTTGGTATTTACTGTCAACTTCAAATCTTCTTCGAGAAACTTCGTGGCTATTGCCCTATAATTCCCTGATTGACTTTTCGTTTCTGCAAATATCAAAATATCGTCTGCATAACGTACAATTCTTATCCCTTTGTCTTTCATGTAATGGTCAAACCTGTTTAAATAAATGTTAGTCAGTAGCGGTGATATTATTCCACCTTGCGGACTACCTATTTCTGTCGGGTTTAACTTTCCATCTTCAACAAATCCTGACTTTAAGAAACTTAAAATTAGGTTCAAAACTTTACCATCACTTACTTTCTCGTTAACCGAAGATATGATTAAATTATGGTCTAAAGTGTCGAAACACTTTGACAAATCCATATCTACAACATGGTCAAGTCCGTAATATCGGGTAAAGCGTTCTGCTTTGGCTATTGCATGATGCGCCGACCTACCTGGTCGATAACCATAACTGGAGGGATGAAATTCCGGCTCGAAAATGGGTTGCAAAATATTCAATAAGGCTTGTTGTACAACCCTATCTCTAATTGTTGGAATACCCAACGGACGTTTGCTTCCACCTTCCTTTTCGATGTAAACTCGTTTTACTGCTTGTGGCTTATATGTGCCACTTTTCAGCTCATCATGAAGCTGGCTCAGGTTATCGCCTAAGTGTTCTCTAAATTCTTTAACACTTACTCGGTCTATTCCACTCGTCTTGCTCCCTTTGTTTCTCTTGACCTTATCAAAAGCCTCTAAAAGGTTGGGACGTGAATAAACTTTGTCGATTAAACTGTACCATTTGCGCATTTGTAAATCCTCTTGTTGCAGTGAAATAATTATGTTCTTATACTATGGATGCAGGTTCTTTATTCTCATAATGGTACTGATGTGGTTAGCCAAAAGGCAATCTGTCAGACACAACCTATGATACTGAACTCTCGCACGGATTAATAATGAAGCAGGCTCGTCACCAACTATATTACAATTCCTACTGATATTTCAATCAGCATTGTCTTTGCTTATACTTCCATGTAGTTGCACAATTATTTCAACTTTGGTTTAACTTCACCCCTTTGCATCTGATTGAACCTTTTGGGTTAAATCAGTCCTTACAACTATTGTTGCGCCAATACTTGTGTAAGGTCATCCAAGTTTTATCCTCCACCCTGTTACCAAGACTTCTATGGCATGGACTTTATAACTACTACGGGCTCATCTGCCACCTCCATTCTAATAACAAATCCTTGTCTTTCAACTTGTTTCTGCTTAGTCTTTTAAAAAAAGACAAAAAAATAGAGGCTTCCCTCGTTAAGCTAACCTTCCTGTTTGCAAAGCCGTCCGTTAAAACATGTAAAAGTATTCAGACTTTGAGCATTGGCACTTTTTGCAACCTTACCCCAAATACATGCCAAATCGGTTTACATTACATTACGTTCCACAAACTTACTAAGCCTTCCTTCACACCCTGTCGTTACCAACAACGCACTTGACTTCGTATTGTCTTCCCTCTGATTGGGCGACACAGCTATCTTTCAAGCTGTCGGAATGGTTTGCCTGCAAGGCAAACAAAAAAACAGGCAAAAAACCTGTATACGTTCCTTGGTTCTCAGGTATTGTTGAAACCGAAGCTGCAAAAGTTCTTGGAGCAGAATTATTTGGAGCTTCTGAATCTGAAACATTAAAATATAATGACAAAGCATTATTTAAAAGTATTTGCCAACAACTAGATATACCTGTTGTTGAAGGTGTTTCATTTGAAATGCAGCCTCACATTAGTGATAATTTTTATAGTATAAAAAGTATCATTATGGATATTTTGCAAAACTACGAAACTGTTATTATCCGTGGCACTTTAGGTGAATCTGGAATGTCACTTTATAAAACAAGAGGTAATGATATTGCTGAAATATATCAGGAGATTGCAAATAGTGGTGAAAAAACTGTAATTATTG
>JAGGXD010000237.1 GCA_021163295.1 Bacteroidales bacterium | reverse complement strand
CTGCCTGATCGGCTAGTGAATAATCTAATTCCCTTGATAATCCACTTCGGACAGTGCTGCCATCCAACAAAACCGCTGTAGCACCCATATCAAAAAGCCGGCGCTCCAAAGAATAGGCAAGATCATTTTTTCCGGAACCATGCAAACCGGTAATCCAAATGGTTGCTCCCTTCTGTTTTAACTTATTCTCCCTTTCTTTAACGGAAATTAAGCTCTGCCCTTTACTGATCCTTGCCCGATCCGTATCAGTAATACGTGAAGCCAACTTATCACTCCCTAACTTGTCAATTATCATACCCACTGCACTCGTGTTGTTAGTCACCGGATCAATCAAAACAAAAGAACCGGTACTCCTGTTTTTGATATATGAATCAAAGAATATGGGTTTGTTGGTTGTGATAACTACCCGCCCAATGTCGTTTAATTCAAATTGTTTAATATCATGCCTTTCGAGAGTATTTACATCAATCCTATACTTTATTTCATCAATGCGGGCTTTTGTTGTATCAGTATTATGTTTTATGTAAAAACTTGTGGATGGATCCATCCTGTTTTCATCCATCCACACAAGCATTGCTTCAAAGTGACGCTCGATATGTGGAATATTATCCGGACCAACAATCATTTCTCCCCTGGAAATATCTATCTCATCTTTAAGGGTCACGGTAACAGATTGCGGTGGGAAAGCATAATTCTTCTCACCATCATAAGTAATAATTGATTTAATGGTGGATTTTTTCTTAGATGGAAGCACAAGTATCTCCTCCCCCTTTTTAATAACACCTGATGAAACTTTTGCAGAAAAGCCCCGAAAATCTTTATCAGGTCGCTGCACATATTGTACCGGGAATCTTAAATCATCAAAATTCCTGTCACTGCCAACATGTACATTTTCAAGAAATTCCATCATGCTTTTCCCATGATACCAAAGCATATTTTTCGAAATATCAACAACATTATCACCTTTTAAAGCAGAAAGTGGAATAAAGTTTATATCCGGAATATTCAATTTCGTAACAAAAGCCTTATAATCAGCGCAAATATTATCAAAAACCTGTTGACTGAAATCAACCAGATCCATTTTATTCACCGCCAGAACAACATGTTTTATACCAAGAAGTGAAACCAAAAAAGTATGTCTTTTTGTTTGGGTAATCACCCCTTTGGTAGCATCAATAAGTATTATTGCCAGATTAGCTGTTGATGCACCCGTTACCATATTACGTGTATATTGTTCATGACCGGGAGTATCTGCAATAATAAATTTCCTTTTATTTGTTGAAAAATACCTGTATGCCACATCAATCGTAATGCCTTGCTCACGTTCAGCTTTTAACCCGTCCAGTAACAATGCATAATCAATATTATCACCCGCATGACCTACACGTTTGCTATCCCTGATAAGTGCTGACAGGTGATCTTCATAAAGTTTCTTACTGTCAAACATCAACCGGCCTATAAGTGTCGATTTTCCGTCATCCACAGAACCCGCAGTAAGGAAGCGGAGCATGTCTTTTTTTTCGTCCTGATCGAGGAAATCTTTAATGTTCAGTTTATTCATTTATGTTCTATTTCTTACTATTTGCCTTTTTTGCCGACTGCCGACTGTGGACTGCCAACTGTTAAAAGTATCCTTCCCTCTTCTTTTGTTCCATGCTCCCATCCTGGTCGAAATCAATTACACGTGTAGTTCGTTCTGATTTGGTGATGGTCATCATCTCTTCAACAATCTTTTCAATAGTATCGGCATCTGATTCAACTGCTCCTGTAAGTGGGTAACATCCCAGGGTGCGGAAACGTACTTTCCTCATTTTAGCTTTTGCAGCCAGATCAGGTGGCATCCTGTCGTCATCCACAAGTATCAATGCACCGTCCACTTCAACAATTGGCCTTTGTTTTGCAAAATACAAAGGTACAATAGGAATATTCTCCAGGCGAATATACTGCCATACATCAAGTTCAGTCCAGTTACTAATAGGAAACACCCTTATCGATTCCCCTTTATGTACCCGTGCATTATAAATATCCCATAATTCCGGTCTCTGATTTTTTGGGTCCCATTGATGAAACCTATCCCTGAAAGAAAAGATCCTTTCTTTAGCCCTGGATTTCTCTTCATCCCGCCGGGCACCTCCAAAAGCAGCATCGAACTTATATTTTTCAAGTCCGCTTAATAAAGCTTCTGTTTTCATCACATCTGTATGCACTTTGCTGCCATGTGTAAACGGGCCTATCCCTTTTTTAAAGCCTTCCTCATTATAATGAACAATTAAATCCCAATTTTTTTCTGCTGTATACTTATCACGAAATTCAACCATTTCTCTGAATTTCCACTTAGAATCAATATGCATAAGAGGAAATGGCACTTTCCCCGGGAAGAAAGCCTTTTCAGCAAGTCTTACCATTACGGAAGAATCTTTACCAATAGAATACAGCATCACCGGATTCTCGAACTCTGCAGCTACTTCACGGATTATATGTATAGCTTCTGCTTCAAGTTCCTG
>JAGGXD010000066.1 GCA_021163295.1 Bacteroidales bacterium | reverse complement strand
ACTCCAAATTCTTTTACATCTTGTGAATTTTGTCCCACAGAAACCCAATGACTTCTGCTTCCTACATCAATCCCCGCGGCATTGGAATTAACTACTTCTAATGTCATTTGCTTTTTCGTCATAATAAAATAGTGTTTATGTTTATAAAAAAGCTCCAGGGAATGTAACTACTAATTTTGAAATTATTCCAATCGGGATTGCTATTATAAGCATCGCCATTAAACTCAAACCCAAGCAACAATATAAATAATTATCATTGCTTTTTACATTCAAACCTTGATTGCGCCCGGGCTTTTTAAGCACCATTGCAAAAACCGGCTTTAACAAGGAGCTATTAGTGCAAATATACCCACGTTAGCTTAAAAACTCAACTGGTTTTTCTATGGTAGGGGGATTGTTGGTAACGATTTACTATACATAACCCAGGGCTACTGGACGGATACTGTTCTCCACCAGGTTATTGTCAATTTCCCACTGTCCGTTATCAATATATCGGATTAACCTCTTCCATAAACCTAATGTGTAGGTAATGGCCTTTCCTGTAGAACTCTTTGGTAACACATCAGGTAACTGCTTGTTCATCCATTTCTCAAGCTCCTCCAAAATGGGTAGCGATTCTTTTATGCGAAGCTCCTTACGCTGACCATGGGATAATTCTTTTTCACGGGCATCTCTTTCCACACGATACAATTTCTGCATTCGTTTAAGTACATACCCTGCTCGTTCAGGATCATTGTTTTTTGCCTGATCAAATTTCCGTCTCTTATCAAAAGCTTTTGATAAACGAAGAAAATTTGCGAATACACAAAAAAAAAGTAAACCACCCTAAAAGGGCAACTTACCTAAATTAAGTTGCAGCCACAAGAGCTGAAGAGAGAATACCGGCACTAAACCACGAACACTATAGAACTGGAAACGAGCCGAACGATGAATGTAGGCAACCAACCACCAGCCAGCCAACCTACGGCGAAAAATACAATAAAACATAATGCCCTTGTGCCCACAGGTTGGGGGCAAAAGGTGCAAGGGCAGACCAAAAAATACTACCCGACGATAGAAGGGGTGGAGATTTTTTGAGGCTGGCGAAGCGAACCCTTGTCAGCTTTTGAAACCAGCCTGTAACTTTGCTATTATGTTTTGGTGTATTTGTAATAACTTGATTAACAACAATCTTTTCCCATCTGAACAGGTGGGCATTTTACTGTTCCCTAGGAACAAAAAACACAACAATCACCTTTCTTTGGTTTTAAAATGGTTTTGCATTTTTCACATTCATAAAAAAACTGACAGGAATCCTCTGGCATGGTTTCCTCTTTCTGGAAACCACACTTGGGACATGTAATTGTTGATTTTAATATGATAGGTCTAAAACCTTGAAAGTTTTTTTCACTCATACCAACATTTTAATACTTCCACTTATTTGCCAATTTTACTAAGGAAAGCATTACAGGGACTTCAACTAATACACCTACTACAGTTACTAATGCCGCAGGTGATTGTAAGCCAAACAGTGCGATTGCAACAGCAACTGCTAATTCAAAAAAGTTACTTGCTCCAATCATTGCCGATGGGGAACAAATTGCGTGAGGTAATTTTAGTTTTCTACCCACAAACCATGTAATAAAAAATATAAAATAGGTTTGAATGATAAGGGGAATGGCAACAAGCAAAATTACCAATGGATTCTCGGTAATAGTATTGCCTTGAAAAGCAAATAGTAATACCAAAGTTAATAGCAACGCTAAAATAGAAACGGGTTTAAACTTCGGTAGTAAGATGTTTTTAAACCATTCTTCGCCTTTTCTACGAATTAAAATTTTATGAGTTAAATAACCAGCCAATAGAGGAATAACCACAAATATTAAAACGCTTGAAACCAACGTGTCGTAAGGAACCTGAACATTGGTAATGCCCAAAAGCAAACCAACAATCGGGACAAAAGCCACCAAAATAATCAGGTCGTTTACGGATACTTGAACCAAGGTGTAGTTTGGGTCGCCATCGGTAAGGTAACTCCATACAAAAACCATTGCAGTACAAGGTGCTGCTCCTAATAAAATAGCCCCTGCGATGTATTCACCTGCTAATTCGGGGGTAATAAATGCTGCATATACTTTGGTGAAAAATATCCATGCAAAAAACGCCATGGTAAAAGGCTTAATGAGCCAGTTAACAATTAATGTAAGGATTAAACCTTTCGGGCGTTTCCCAATATTTTTAATGCTGGAAAAATCGACTTGAAGCATCATGGGATAAATCATCAACCAAACTAATATGGCAACGGGTATATTTACCCTGAACAATTCCATTTTACTTAATACAGCAACACTTTCGCCCGCATAATTGCCAATAACAATTCCTGCTCCAATACATAGTGCTACCCAAAGTGTAAGGTATTTTTCAAAAAAGCCAATTTGTTTTTTATAGTTGCTCATTTTTTGTTCCGTTTACAGTTATGCTATAAATACCAACCTTTTCTCGTTTAAAGGCTCTTAATTTATCAAGGGTTATGTATTTCAAAAGAATATTGTTGGGGATTTCGATTTCCTTTTCCTTTTTCACTTCTATGTCGGTAAATCCCTGTTGTTTTATAATATCAAGGTATTCCTCTTTTAAAACAGCCCCCGAAACACAACCTGCATACATCTCTGCTGCTTCCTGTAATTTCTGAGGCAGTTCCCCGGTCAATACCACATCGGAAATACAAAAATGACCTCCCGGTTTTAATACTCGAAAAATTTCACTGAAGGCTTTCTGTTTATCGGGAACCAGGTTTAACACGCAATTACTAACTACGACATCGAACGAATTATCATTTAGTGGCATTTGTTCAATATCGCCTTTTACAAAAGAAATGTTTTTAAAACCTGTTTTTTCAAGGTTCTTGTTTGCTTTTTCAAGCATGGCATGGGTAAAGTCAATTCCGGTTACATGACCTGTTTCACCTACGATGGTACGTGCTACAAAACAATCATTACCTGCTCCGGAACCTAAATCCAACACATGATTTCCTTCATTTATTTCAGCATATTGGGTTGGTAAACCGCAACCTAGCCCAAGGTCGGCATCGGAATTGTAACCAGCCAGTTTTGTGTAATCATCACTGAATATGCTGTAATCCATATCATCACAGCAACCTGTACTACCACAACAAGAACTTTGGTTTTGTAATTTACTTTGTGAGGCAATTTGACCGTATTTATCCTGAACGATAAGTTTTAAATCTTCGACTTTCATAATTGTGATTTTATTTGTTCGTCATAAAACTTGCGAAAACCAGCTTTTATCTCGTCACGAACCCTGATAAATTCACTCCAAATAAATTCTTCTGTACCCGTTGCATGAGATGGGTCATCAAATCCAATGTGTAAGCGGTGTTTAACTTTACCCATAAATGCTGGACAGGCTTCGTTTGCTCCACCACAAACTGTAATTGCGTAGTCCCATTTATCGTTTAAGTATTTTTCAACCGAATCGGAAGTATGGTAACTGATGTCGATACCGATTTCAGCCATTGCTTTAACTGCGTTTGCATTCAATTTACCCGATGCTTCTGTTCCTGCTGAACGAACGGTAATGTTGGCATCGAATGATTGTAAAAAACCATGAGCCATTTGACTGCGACAACTATTGCCTGTACATAAGATTAAAATTTTCATATGTTTATAATTTCGTTCGTGGTTGATAATCAATCTTTTAAATTTGTTGCAAACACTAAGAAAGTTAAAATTTCATATTCATGCTCTATGGCGATACTCTTGTGTACTTAGCGTTTGTTGT